>JALOTT010000360.1 GCA_025457745.1 Verrucomicrobiota bacterium | reverse complement strand
TGTTTGACTTGGGCGGTAACGGCGGAAAAGGCACCGCGCAGATCAAAGGCGGCACCTTGAATCTTGCCCAGTGGGATTATTACAATTCAATCTTGGGCGATTCGGTGTTGGATGTTTCTGGGACGGGCGTGGTGGTGATCAATGGTTATCAGCAACTATCCGTGAACGATTATGTCAGCATCGGCAAGATCACGAACAGCAGCGGAACGAACTTGCTCGTGGACTATAACATCATCAATGTGGGCAAGACCACGATCTACCCGTCGGACCTGGTTCTTCCGCCGGCGCAAGCCGTTTGGAACCCGGCGGCCAACCCCTCCAGCAGTGGTGTGTGGGACGAGTGCGCCAACTGGAACAACCTCCTTTGTCCGGGCAACGTGACCGTTGTGACCTTCAATGTTCCCGATGCGATTCCTTGCACGGTGACCAACGCGGCGGTTGCCGGGTATGTGGCCATGGGCAACAGCGGCGGTCCCGGAGGCACACTGATCATTACCAACGGCGGCAGCCTGACTACCTTTGCCAATAATTGGTGCGCCGTCGGCTACAGCAGCAACGCACTGATGATTGTTGAAAACGGCGGGTCGGCCAGTTTTGCCTCTCATCTATGGGTTGGCTTGGACCCGGGATCGGACGGCACGTTTGTCATGAATGGCGGAACGGTGTCGGTTGGGCAAATGTTCGGCCTGGGTTGGCAGGGCGGCAAAGGCACCGCGCAGATCAATGGGGGAACGTTGAATCTTAGCCAGTGGCAAGCAACAAATTCCATCAAGGGCGCATCGGTGTTGAACCTTACTGGAACGGGCACGGTGTTGATCACCGGTAATCAAGTCACTTCGGTCAGCAATTATATCAGCAGTGGCAAGATCACCGCCAATGGCGGAGCGGGCACGGTGGCGTATGGCTATGATTCCGGCGCGGACAAGACCACCCTCCAGGTCGCTCCGCCGCGGCAATCGGTCACGGGTGTTGCCGTCAGCGGCGGCAATACGACGCTCACCTGGCAAACCACGGCGGGGCACACATATCACATTGAAAGCACCCCCAGTTTGTCGCCTACCGCTTGGACGCGCGTGGCGGGCACCACGACGAATGCGACGGGAGCATCGGTGACATTCACCTTCCCGGCGAGTGGTGATCAGCAGTTCTATCGGACGGTTTCACCCTGACCGCTGAGGAAGAGCGATGTGATCGGCCAATCACCAACGAGAACGGTGGATTGGCCAAGCCAGCCCCTCACCCGGCCTTCGGCCACCCTCTCCCCATCCGATGGGGAGAGGGACGGGGTGAGGGGCTTTCCCATGTCTAGACCGGTTCTCATGGGGAAATGGTGTTGGTTTAAGTCAAAAGCCTGAAAGACAGCCGGCGCTGGCGGTTGGCAAACAATCAAATGAGAAAGCTCGAATGAAACGAATCTCGTTCTTCCGGCGCGGCGCCGGGCTGGCCCTGCTGGCGGCAACACTCGCCGCGCTTCACCCGCTTCCCGCGTCCGCGCAGTCCACCCATCCGGCGTCGCCCGACACCTTGACGGTGATGACTTACAACCTGAAATTCGCCAGCCCCAATCCGCCGAACGCCTGGCCGGTCCGCCGCCCGCTGGTGCGCGAAGTCATTCAGCAGATCGCCCCGGATGTCTTCGGCACGCAGGAGGGTCTCTACGCGCAATTGAAGGAGATCGCCTCTGACCTGCCGGATTACGAATGGATCGGGTTGGGACGCGAGGGCGGCAGCCGGGGCGAATTCATGGCGGTGTTTTATCGCAAGGCGCGGTTTGAACCGCTCGCTTATGACCACTTCTGGCTGTCCGACACGCCGGAGGTCATCGGTTCGAGCACCTGGGGCAACCGCAACCGCCGCATGGTCACCTGGGTCAAGTTCCTCGATCGCCAGACCCAGCGGGAATTCTTCCTCTGGAACACGCATTTTGATAACCAGGTTCAGGCGGCGCGCGAGCAGGCCGCCAAGCTGGTGCGCGAACGCGTGGCGGCGCTGGACACGAAGCTGCCGCTGATCCTCACCGGCGATTTCAACGCCGCCGGCGGCACCAACGCGGCTTACAAAATCCTGACCGACGGCGGCTTTTTCGCCGACACCTGGATGACGGCCAAGGAACGCCAGGGCGAAGGGCTAAACACGTCCAACGGCTTTCAGGCCATCCGGCGCAATGGCGTCCGCATTGACTGGATTCTCACGCGGGGCGAGGTCGTCGCGGATTCCACCGAGATCGTCACGTTCTCCCGCAACGGCCAGTTCCCCAGCGACCATTTCCCGGTGGTCGCGCGGATGCGCTTCGCCGAGGCGAAGTAATTGCATTGATATGAAAGCCCCTCACCCTCATCTTCCTCCTGCCGGCTCCGCCGTTGCACCTTGAGCCCTATGAATCAACATAAACACGTCCGCCGTTCGCAAGCATTCACACTCATTGAGTTGCTGGTGGTCATCGCCATCATCGCCATCCTGGCGGCGATGCTGCTGCCGGCCTTGGCCAGTGCGAAAGAGAAGGCCAAACGCATCGGCTGCCTGAGCAACCTGCGGCAGGTCGGCCTGTCGCTGACCTTCTACACCGACAGCAATTCGGAGCGAATGCCTTCGGCCATCACGTACGGCTCGACGCCCGGCGACCCGAGCACGGCGCCCAATACGGTCCAGTACACCGATACCTACGGCGGGGTGACCAAGGCGCTGAACGTGGCGAACTACAGAGTCTTCTGGTGTCCCAGCGACCAGGTGGACCGGCTGACCAACTCACCGCCACGGGATACGGATCACACCTCCTACCGCTACCGGTTCGTGATCTGGGACAACACCTGCCGCTTTCCCGGCCTTAAGACCTCCGATTTCTGCAAGCCCGTCGGGCAGATCGTGTATCACGAGAATCGGGACAACCATTACAAGCGCCTGAAGAGTTCCTATACGACCGCGCAGCCGACGCTCAACGCCATTTACGCGGACTTCCACGCCGCATTGTGGAGGGTGCTTTTTCGCCAGAACAAACCCGGCAATTACTATGATCCCAACTGGTTCACCTACGGGGCGAACGGCACCTTGAATACCGACAGCCCCAACATTGGCGGCGACGTGCATAAAGGTTGGGACTTTTGAATGGATCTGACCGCTGGCAGCAGGAGCGCGAACAAATTATGAGAGCGACCACGACCCGGCGGCAGTTTATGCAGACGCTGCTCGCCGGGACGGCTGGCCTGAGCCTGCTGCCGCCGCCCGTCCGTGCCGCGAGCAAGGAGGCTTTTGCCTTCCCGCTGTTCGGTGACCTACATTATGACAAGCTGAGCTGCCACGATCTGGAGTTGCTGGGACGGGAGAAGCCCGACGATCTGCGTCAAGTGCGGGAATACAGTGCCCTCAGCACTGGCACCGTGCCGCGACTCTTTGCGTCCGTGCGTGAGACCATTGCCGACCTGAACGGCTCGCCCGATACGACCGTGCCCTTCGCGGTGCAGGTCGGGGATTTGGTCGAGGGGCTGTGTGGCAGCGCCGAGCAGGCCTGGCAGTTGGACGCCGACGCGCTCACGTTTGTGCGGGAGTCCCGCCTGGGCGTTCCGTTCCTCTTCACCAAAGGCAACCACGACATCACGGGCCCGGGGGCGGCCGACGCATTCAAGAGCGTCTTCCACCCGTTCCTGGGCGAACAGGCAGCAGTTTTTGGCGGGGATAGCAGGTTAACCGCAGCACGTTACCGGATCGAATACGGTAACGCGCTCTTTTGCTTCTTCGACGCCTATGACAAGGAAAGCCTTCCGTGGCTGGAGGCGGAGCTGGCGCGGCGCACGGCCCGGCACTGCTTCGTCATTCTCCATCCCCCGGTCGTGCCTTATGGCGCGCGGTCCACTTGGCACCTTTACTCCGGCGAACGGGACAAGGCACAGCGCGAGCGTCTGCTGGATCTGCTGGGGAAACACAATGTCTTCGTCCTCAGCGGGCACATCCACAAATACAACCTGCTGGTGCGCACCGCTCCGGGCGGGGGCAAGTTCCTCCAGCTTGGCGTCAGCAGCGTGATCAACGCTCCCGAGCCGCAACCCCGCCATCTGCTCTCAGGCGTGAAGGACTACAACGGAGACCAGGTGACCGTGGAGCCCAACTTTTCCCCGGCCTCTGAACAACAGCGCCGGGCCGTCTATCAGGTGGAAGCGCCGCTAGTGACGCAGTTTCAGTACGCCGACCTGCCCGGCTACGCCGTCGTTCAGGTGAATGGGCCGCGCGTCACGGCCATCGTTTATTCCGGCGTTGGACGCCAAGCTTGGCGCACGCTGGCACTGTCGGAACTGTTAGCGAGTTGATTTATGAAGCGATGTATTTTGATCCTGCTTGCCGGTCTGCTCTGGATGCGGCCGCAGCCAGCCGATGCCCAGACCAAGTTGCGGCTTTCCACGATCATTCCGGGCACCGAACACGTTCAGTTAGTTTCCAACGGGGATTTCCAGTCCCAGGGCACCGTCACGGCCACGAACACCCATCCCTCCCCGACCGGTTGGGACCGGCAGGCCGACATGTATGCCGAT
>JALOTT010000359.1 GCA_025457745.1 Verrucomicrobiota bacterium | reverse complement strand
TTAATGGCTTGGCGTCGGGTCATCATAATCGGTCTTTCGTTTGGGTTTAGCGGAACTATAGCTTCGACAGGTGATATGATGCAAGTGTTCAGGCAACTCGGTCGGCACGCGGCACTTCGCCCGCCCGCCGTCATTTGCCGTGATGGACTTCGCCGAAAACTTTCACGATGCCTTTCTCCAGCGCTTCCCAATCAGCGGCGGTGGTTTCCCAGCCGCTGCTGAAGCGCAGGACGTGCGCGACTTCGTTGGCCTTGAAGCCCATCGCGGTGAGGACGTGCGAGAGTTCCTCCTTGCCGGTCGTGCAGGCGGAGCCGGTGCTGACGGCAAAACCGGCTTTGTCGAGGCGCGTCACCCACCGTTGTTGGCCGCCTTCGGGCATCAGCGCGGAAACGGTGTTCCACAAGCGCGGCACATTCGCGCCGACGACGGTTGAGCCGGGCACTTGTCGCAGCAGGAGTTTCTCGAACTTCTCTTTCCACACGGCGCGGGTTTCGTGATGGCCTTCGGCCACTTGCTTTTCGCGAGCTTCGAGCGCGGCGAGCATGGCAATGATGATGGGAACATTTTCCGTTCCGGCGCGCTGACCGCGTTCCTGTTTGCCGCCCAACAGGAGCGAATTCACTTTGCGCCTGTGTGGCGCTTTAAGGAAGCCCACCCCGCGCGGCCCGCCGAATTTGTGCGCCGCGCCGCTGAGGTAATCGCAATCGCCGAGCCCCTTGGCGGGCATTTTGCCGAGCCATTGGACGGCGTCGCTGAAGAACGGGACTTCGTAGGTCTGGCAGATGGCGTGGAGTTCGCGCCAGGGTTGGATGACACCGGTCTCGTTGTTCGCGGCCATCACAGCAACGAGACCGGGGCGCGTGTCGGCCATTTCGGCGGCGAACCATTCCAGGTCCACCACGCCGTCGTGCGTGACGGGAATCAGTTTCGCGCGCTTGCCGAAATAATGCTTCGTCGAATCGTGAACGCAGGGATGTTCGATGGCGCTGATCCAGACTTCGGCCTTCGCGTCGAGGGTCTGCGCGAAGTGATGCAGGAGCATGTTGTTGGCCTCGGTCGCGCCGCTGGTCCAAATGATGTCGAGCGGATGGCAGCCGAGATGGTGCGCGAGCTTTTCGCGCGCGTCGGTCATGGCTCTGTTCGCTGCGAATCCAAACTGATGCGGGCTGGAGGGATTGCCGTGAATCTTTTCCGTGGCTTCCAGCCAAGCTTCGCGAGCCTCGCGCATGACGGGCGCGGTGGCGTTGTGATCAAAGTAAAGCATGTTTTCGTTATCTATTTCCGCATCAGTTTCGGGTGTTTTGATGCATTGAAATAAGTCTTCCCGTCTTTCGCCATCGCCCAGACATCACTGAGTTCGCGTTTGGCCGGCAGGACTTCCATCTCGTCCTTTGTGTTCAGAACCGAGCGAACGCGACGACGCTCAGTGCGGTTTGCGTTTCGTTTGTCTGCCTTTTCCGTGGCGGCGGTGGTTATGCCAGTAATTGTTGTTTTTCTTCACGAACGGCTCATCGGTTTAGGTTCTGTCTCAGTGCGCCGGGCATTAAAGCAACCTGTCGGGGAGTCGACGAGTTGAAACTATGAAACGCGCCGGGTCGGAGACCGGCGCTCCGATGCGAGTTTGGCGAGAATCTTTTTGTGGGCGCTGGTAAAGGCGAGTTTGTGGAGTTGCGGGAGCGTGAGCCAGCGGCCTGCAAGTTTGGCGCGCGAGTTCACGAGTTCAGCGCGGAACGCTTCAAGCGTGATACGATAGCGCGTGATGGAGTGTTTGACGCTGCATAACGGATTGGCGGCGGTAATGCGGAAATTTTCGGAATGGTAGGGCGCGTCAGTCCTCTGCGCGCCGTTCCCGGAAAGTCGAGTTGCGGCGCGCACGGAGTGACGCGCCCTGCCTTTATGCGCGGCGACTTCGATGTTTGGGAGTTCCCAGAGGTGCGCGTTGACAACGCCGTTCGGTCGCTGGCGGACGAGGAATTTGCCGTTGCGCGCGACGACGAAGGCGATGAAGCGCCGGGCGGTTGCACCTTTGCGTTTCCCAACGTTGGGGAGTTGCTCCTGCAAATTCTCCTTTCGCGCAACGCAGAGCTTGCGCGCGGGGCAGGCAGCGCATTGCGGCGAGCGTGGAGTGCAGACGAGTGCGCCGAGTTCCATGAGGGATTGGTTGAAATATGAACAGGCAACGGCGGGTTGCGGGTTGCGGGTTGCGTGACCCACAAGCGCCTCCGCTAGTCGCCAGAGGTGACCGCTGGTTTTCTTTTCGCGCGGGTCGGTGGCGATGCCGAAGACTCGAGTGAGGACGCGGATTACGTTGCCGTCGAGAATTGGGCGGGGTTGGTTGAAGGCAATGCTGGCGATCGCGCCAGCGGTGTAGCGGCCAATGCCGGGGAGCGCGAGGATGTCGTCGAAGTTCTTTGGGAATTTGCCGTTGTGCTCCGCGACTATCTGCTGCGCGGCTGTTTGCAGGTTGCGGACGCGGGTGTAGTAACCGAGGCCTTCCCAAAGTTTGTAAAGCTTGGCGGGCGAGGCTTTGGCGGCGGATTGAATCGTTGGCAGTTCCCGCATCCAACGCTCCCAATATGGGATGACGGTTTTGACCTGCGTTTGTTGGAGCATGATTTCTGAAACCCAGATGGCGTAGGGATCGCGGGTGTGACGCCACGGGAGATCGCGGGCGTTCTTGCTGAACCAACTGAGCAAGATCTGAACAAATGGCTCAACGACCTCCCTCTCCCCCGGGAGCGGGAGAATCGTTCGGTGATTCTTCACGATACCGGCGTCACGAGCGGTTTGACGGATTCCGAGTTGCGATTTTGATACTCCCCTCAAAGCCCACTGTAGTTTTTACTATCATGGAGCCAATGGGCGGGAAAGTGTTAACGCAACGCGCAAGGCTGCTCAAGGCAGGTTCGTCTGTCCCATCAGATAGCGGTCCACCTCGCGCGCGGCGGCGCGGCCTTCGTTGATGGCCCAGACGACGAGGCTTTGGCCGCGCCGCATGTCGCCGGCGGCAAACACACCTTTAACGTTGGTGGCGAACCTGCCGTACTCGGCCTTCGCGTTCGTGCGCGGGTCGCGGGTGATTTCCAGTTGGTCGAGAATCGTGTCCTCCGGGCCGAGGAAACCCATCGCCAGCAGGATAAGTTGGGCCGACAAGGTCTGCTCCGTACCGGGGACATGGACCGGCGTGAAGCGGCCTTGCGCGTCTGTCTGCCAGTCCACCAGCACGGTGCGGACGCCCTTGACGTGCCCGTGTTCGTCGCCGACGAAACGGAGCACGGTCGTGCGATAACGGCGCGGGTCTTCGCCCTGAACTGCCGCGGCTTCTTCCTGGCCGTAGTCCACGCGGAAAATGCGCGGCCATTGCGGCCAGGGATTGTCGCCAGGGCGTGACTCCGGTGGTTTCGGCAGAATCTCAAGCTGGGTGACGTTGCGGCAACCGTGCCGCAGCGATGTGCCCACGCAATCCGTGCCCGTGTCGCCGCCGCCGATGACGATGACGTCCTTGTCCTTCGCGCTGATGTAGCCGCCGTTCTTGTGCGCGGAATCGAGCAGGCTCTTCGTGTTCGCGGTGAGGAATTCCATCGCGAAGTGGATGCCTTTGAGGTTGCGGCCCTCGACGGGCAGATCGCGCGGCTTCGTCGCGCCGCCGCAAAGCACGGAGCCATCGAAGTCCTCTAAAAGCTTGCCCGCGGGCAGGTCGCGGCCCACCTCGCAGCCGGTGACGAACTTGACGCCTTCCTTCGCGAGCAAATCCACACGGCGTTGCACGACACTCTTGTCGAGCTTCATGTTCGGGATGCCATACATGAGCAGGCCGCCGATGCGGTTGGCACGCTCATAGACGGTCACGAGATGTCCGGCATGGTTGAGCTGCGCGGCGCAGGAGAGTCCTGCCGGCCCGGATCCAACGACGGCGACCTTCTTGCCAGTGCGAACCGGTGGCGGTTGGGCGACGATCCAGCCGTTCTCCCAGCCGCGATCTGCAATCGCGCATTCGATGTTCTTGATCGTGACGGGCGGCTGGATGATGCCGAGCACGCAGGCGCCTTCGCACGGCGCGGGACAGACGCGACCGGTGAACTCGGGGAAATTATTCGTCTTGTGCAGGCGTTCGAGGGCTTCGTCCCATTTGCCGCGATAGACGAGGTCGTTCCACTCGGGGATGAGGTTGTTGATGGGACAGCCCGACGCGGCGCCGGCCAAAACCTGGCCCGTGTGGCAGAACGGCGTGCCGCAGTCCATGCACCGCGCGCCCTGCGAGCGCAGCTTCGGCTCGTCGAACGGCAGATGGAACTCGTCCCAGTTGCGAATGCGCTGGAGCGACGCCAGTTCCGGCGGCAGCTCGCGCGAAAACTCCATGAATCCTGTAGGTTTGCCCATCGCTATCGGTTCTGATTTCTTAACGCAAAAACGCAAAAACGCAAAGACGCAAAGACATAGCGCGGCGGAGCCGCAACCAAAGTGGCGGAGCGCCGGGCGTTGGAGTAAAAGTTTGGGCGATGAACCCACAAACCTCTCCCACTGGCACCG
>JALOTT010000358.1 GCA_025457745.1 Verrucomicrobiota bacterium | reverse complement strand
ATTGGCTTCGGCGCCAGATTGCCGCTGGCGGTGCGGCCCGCCGGCCCCAGCTTGTCGTTCGGGTCCACCACGATCGCCGAGGCGCCGGAAACCCGCGCGGTCTTAGCCCATGGAGAACATTTCTCGGAACGCACATCCCACTCGTCAATATTTTCGCCGAGGGTTTTGCCGGTGACGGTCAGGCAATTCACGTTCAACGCCCCCATACGCTTGAGTTCGCCGAGGATCGTGTGGATGCCGCCGGCGCGATGCACGTCCTGCACGTGGTAATTCGACGACGGCGAAACTTTGCAGAGGCAAGGGATGCGGCGGGAGATGTCGTCAATGCGCTTGATGTCGTAGGCGATGCCCGCTTCCCGCGTGATGGCCAGCGTGTGAAGGATCGTGTTCGTCGAGCCGCCCATCGCAACGTCGAGCATGATCGAATTGTCGAAGGCTTCAATCGTGGCGATGTCGCGCGGTTTGAGGTCGTGTTTCACGAGCTGAATGATTGCGCGCGCGGCTCGTTCGTAAACCGCTTCGCGCTCCTTGGACACGGCGAGGACGGTGCCGTTGCCGGGCAACGCCATGCCGAGCGCCTCGCACAGGCAGTTCATCGAGTTGGCCGTGAACATGCCCGAACACGAGCCGCAGGTCGGGCATGCGGTTTGTTCCAGCTTCGTCAATTGCGCCTCCGTGATCTTGCCGGCCTGAAGTTCGGCTACGCCTTTGAACACGGAAATCAAATCCGATTTGCCCGCCGCCGGTTGCAGGTAGGAAGCGAGATCCTCGTGCGTGGCTTTTTGCTCCGCGATGCCCGCAGCCATTGGCCCGCCGCTGACAAACACCGTGGGAATGTTGACGCGCATGGCGGCCATCAACATGCCGGGCACGATTTTGTCGCAGTTCGGAATGCAGACCATGCCATCGAAACAATGCGCCTTGAGCATCGTCTCGACGCAGTCGGCGATCAGCTCGCGCGATGGCAACGAATACAACATGCCCGAATGGCCCATGGCGATGCCGTCGTCCACGCCGATGGTGTTGAAGATGAAGGGCACGCCGCCGGCTTCGCGCACGAGGCGCTTCACGAGCAGGCCGACCTCGTTCAAGTGGGCGTGGCCGGGGATGCAGTCGGTGTAGCTGTTGCAAATGGCGATGAACGGCTTGTCGAAGTCCGCCTCGGATTCGATGGAGCCGGTGGCGCGGAGCAGCGAGCGATGCGGCGCGCGTTCAGAGCCTTTCTTGATGATGTCAGAGCGCATGGCGATGTCGGATTTGCGATTTACGAGTTCGGATGCTGTGCAAGCTAACGGGCAGTGCGGCGCTTGTCACGTATGACCTTTCGCGCAGTCGCGACGCCTGGTTCACGCGTACGAGGTCCAGAGCAGAGCAGGCGACTACCTGACAACCGCCCGGTAGAACCGAACTGGACCATTTGTGGCGGTAGGATGGGTGAACCAGAGCAATCCGTTTGTCGAAGTGCGAGTTTGAAGCCATTGCCAGTGGGTCAGGTTCGTTGACGACTCAATATCCAGCGTGGATTGGGAAGGCCAGCCGGCGAGATTTGCGGTGAAAAGCTGGTTCGTCACTTGGGCCGACACAAACCGCCAGCCGGCCCCGCACATCCCCGCACTGCCGATGGCGTGGATCGCAGCGATTTCCTCGTCCGACAGAGCGCGCCCAAAGATGGCGACCTCATCAAGCCGGCCGTTAAGGAAGAACCCGCGAGTGTCCAGCGAACCGGGAGTATCTGTCGGATTGCCCCGATGGCCGAATTTTAGAGACGAGGCGGAGTCCACGTCGTAGGAGAAGCTGCCAGTCGCGGCGAGAGCGCCGTTGGTGAAGATGTTCCCAGTCCCGCCGCCGCGCCGTGCCACAATCTGCATCCAGGTGTTGGTGGTTGTGGCCGACGGCGCTGTATGCACGAGCGGCAGGCCGCGCGTGCCGAAAATGAGACTGTTGTCGGCTAGTTTGGTCAGACCCCAGCCGGGTCCATTGTTTTGCATGGTTTCGATGTATTTCTCGGCCAGAACTTGCTCGCCGGAGGTTGACTCGAAGTTCACCCAGAGAGCCACAGTGAAGTCGTTGGTTCCAAAGTTCAGCGCGGGTGCGTCTGCAACCTCCATGAATGAGTTGGTTCCATCCAGCACGAAGGCCTCAGCCACGAAACCGCCTCCGTTCGTCGCTCCGCCACGGAAGGCAGCCGTGCGCCCGCCGACGAGGTCCGTGCCCATCGCGTCTCCCGGCCACCAGCCAATCAAACCGGCTGGGGCGTTTGTGCATGCTCCAACGGACACCGATTTGATCGGAAACCGTGTGTCAGCGTCATACGCCGAGATCGACACGGCACCGGGGCAGGCATTCGAGTCCACCGCCACGATGCGGTAGAACGCGAGGATGCCGAGGAAACTCTGTTGCGGGGGAAGTGTGTTTCCGGGAATGACTGTCGAGGTGCTCAGGCCATCCAGGGAGCCGGGCAACCCCGGTGTGCCTGGGGTGCTAAAGAGCTGGTTCCCATCCGTGTCAGCCACATAGAGCCGAATGAAGTCATTGCTTCGGCCGCCCACGAATGCGTCCCAAGTGACCGTGAAATCGGCCCCAGGATCCACGCTCTGAGCCGCCAGCCAGTTCTGGATGTTGGGCGCGTTGGGGTAGCCGCCCGGCGGCAGATTGAGTGCCGCAATCCTCACTCCTTCATGGGCGGTGGTGATCGTCGCGGTGTACGTGCCCGTCGGGAAGCTGGCGTCGAGTTCGGCCTCGGTGGCCTTGGCCGCCTCGGTGGCAAACGCTCCGAAGAACGAACTCCAGAACATCGCGTTCGTGTCGCCCAGCGGAGTTACGGCAACGACCGAGAGAATCGAGTTGGAAGCTGCCGGATAAACATAGCTCCGGAATTCATAAGGCATCGCCGGGTGAAGAACCGGGCCGTTCGCATTGGTTTGAACGAATACCCGTCCCTTGCCGATCTGGCAAAGAGCCACATCGGACGTGACTGGCAGCGCGAGCACCGTCAAGCTGGCTGGCGCGCTGGTCACGCTGCCGTGCGAGTTGGTAACGACCACGCGGTATTCTCCCTCTTGAGACATCTGGACATTCGTGAGCACGAGGCTCGCGTTGGTCATGCCTTCGAGATTCACGTTGTCCTTGCGCCATTGGTAACTCAGCGGAGCAGTGCCAGTGGCCGTGACCGAGAACGTCGCGGTGCTGCCAAGCACGTTTGTCCGGCTCTGAGGTTGCTCGCCGATGGCTGGCGGGAAGAGGATCGTTGCACATGGCACTGTCGATAGTATGCGAGCAGGATCGCTCTGCTCCTGGGCTAGGCTGTCGCCCAGAACCCCGCGCGCGCCGTGAGCGGAACGATCATAAATCATCTGGGACGTTTGGTCCTCGTTCAAATCCCAGCAGCCCGCCAACCCTGGCTCGGAACCTGTCAGCGCAATGCACATTGCCCCGCGGATCTCAGCCTCTGAGCGTGCGTGGCCCCAGATGCGCACTGCGTCCAGCTCACCGGTCAAGTAGTAAGGGAATCCCGAGACGTCGTTGTAGCTCAAGTAGAGCGGGCTGCTGTTACCCACAGGAACAGAACCAATCGAGTTGGTCGCCTGCAAGACGCCATCCACGTAGAGCCGCAGCGTCTGGCCGTCGTAGGTGCCGGCCAGATGATACCACCGATTCGTTTCAACAGGCGCCGATGTATTAACGCTTTGGCCCATCCCTATCTCGAAAAGAAACTCATAACCGGGGACAAACGCCAGCGCGTAAGCCCCGCTCGTCCGGTCGCCGCCTTTACAAACCAGAAACTGCGCGCTTTCGAGTTGATCGAACTTTACCCACGTTTCAACCGTGATCTCAGAAGGATTCAGCGATGCCGTGTTCGACACCGTGACCACGTCGTCCCCGTCGAATCGGAGGGCATAGTTCGCGCTCAATGCAGTCAGGTTCAGCACCACGTTGTCGAGGCCCCAACTCTCGTCAGCCAGTTGCTGCAAATTGGTGGCGCTGAAGGCGAGCGCCAACTCGGCGGACGAGTGGGCAAACGTGTAGCTCATGCGATAAACCGAGTCCGCGGGTAAGTTCGTGCCGTTGTAGTAGAAGGAGTACCCCAAAGTGTTGGTCTCCATCGAACCCGCTCGCGCTGGGTGACTGCCCAACGGGAAGTCGTCTGGATACGCCTGATCCGGTCCCACACTGAAGGTGGTGTGGGCTAGGACCGGTCCCCCGCCCACAGTCAGATCCCAGACGTCGGGTCCGTAGGTCGCGTGGTTCCCATCCCACGAGCGCAGAAGGAGAAGATCGAAGCACAAGGTGACGTTGGTGTGCGCGGGCAAGTTCGTCAGCGTCAAGCTCACTGTCTCATTCCCGAACTCACCCAGAAAACGCCGGGCACCGACGGGGGTCAGGCTGGTCGTCTGGCTGGACCATTCGTTGCCAATCACCCCTTCAAACGCTTCGCAGTAATAAGCGGACGCCGGGCACGTCACGGTCACAACAATTGCAGTGGACATGGTGGTTGCGCCGTGATTGTCCGTTGCTTGGGCAGTGATCGTGTGGCTGCC
>JALOTT010000357.1 GCA_025457745.1 Verrucomicrobiota bacterium | reverse complement strand
CGCTGGTATGACCGCCTCGTGAAACAGCCGGGCGGCTTGGAGAAGCATCGCGTCAAAGACGATTGGGAGGGGTGGAAGAGCATCGCGCGCTCGTTTGGCTATTTCTTCTTCGGCCTCGGCATCATCTTGTTGCTCCTCATCATCTACGCCATGGTGTCGCGGCTGGTGCATTAGCCCAAGCGAGTCGGCCGCTGCCCGAATCCCGTTACCTCATTCCAGCAGATACGAGGCCCAAGCAGGGGATGAGCTTATCAAAATTGAGCGGACAAAAGAGGATGAGCGGTTGGCTCCACGAATAATCCCGCCCTCTCAACCTTTCGAGCGCTCCGCGATCAACGAATCCTACTGCGTCCGGCCAAACTTCTTCTCCAACTCACGGTAATTCATTTCAATCAACGTTGGACGACCGTGGGGACATGTGTAGGGCATGGCGCAGCGGCGCAGGTCTTCGACGAGGTTTTCCAATTCGCGGCCGGCGAGCGGGTCGTTGGCTTTCACCGCGTGTCGGCAAACGGTCTTGGCCACGACGTGTTCGCCGAGCCGCGCGGAGTTCACTTCGCGGCCCACCGCTTTCAATTCATCCACGAGGTCCAGCACGAAGCGGCGCGAATCGGACACCTTCACGAACGGTGGCAGCGCGTCGAGCAAAAACGTGCGCTCACCAAACTCGCCCAGGCCCACACCCAGGCGGGCGAGCGCCGCCAGTTGTTCGCGCAGAAACTGCGCGTCGCGCGGCGAGAGTTCGATGGTTTCCGGCAACAACAGCTTTTGCGATGGCGCCTGTTCGTTGCGCTCCAGCCGGTCGAGCATTTGCTCGAACAAAATCCGCTCGTGCGCCGCGTGCTGGTCGAGCAACACCAGTCCGCGGTCGGATTCGAGCACCACGTAAAGGCGACCGATGACGCCGACGAGTCGGAGCGGAACGCTCAGGAGCGGAGTGGGGGCGCCGGTTTGGAGGATCGGCGACTGCGGATTGGCCATTGGCCGTTCGGCGGGGCGGCCCTTCTCCGTTTCGCTTCGACGCGGCGGGGTGGGCGAAGCGGCGGTCGAGAACGCGAATCCGATTTTGAGCGCGGGCTGTTCCGTCTTCGTTGGAAACATCGCCGGACGTTGTGGCAGCGGCGGAGGGAAGTTCGGCAGCTCAATTGCCTCCGGCGCTTTCTCCATGCCCGGAAGCCTGATGACCGGCGGGGTGGGCGGCGTTGGGCGTTGGAGGTCGGACGTTGGAGGTTGGAGGTTCTCCCGCTTCGGATCGGTTGAGTGAAATGCGAGCAATGTCTCGCGCACCGCCTGCGCAACGAGCTTCCGTACTTCACTCTCACGATGAAACTTCACCTCCCGCTTGGACGGGTGGATGTTCACGTCCACGGCGGCGGGATCAATCTCGAGGAACAGGCAGCAAACCGGGTAGCGGCCTTTCATCAGCGCGGTGTGGTAGCCTTCCAGCAACGCGAAATTGAGTCCGCGATTTTCCACCGGGCGGCGGTTCACAAACGTGTGCTGGTCCTCGCGGGTTGAGCGCGACACGCCGGGCACGCCGATGAAACCCCAAACCTGGAAGGTTGAGCGTTGAGGGTTGAGCGTTGAGCGTCCGGCACCGGCTGGCTGCGCGGTCTCGAAGGATTCTGTTTCGTCCGGCTTGGAATCATCAGTGAGCGTGGCGGAAAAGTTCACGGCCAGAAGTTTTTGCTCGTCGCCGTAAAGTGCGCGCAGGCGTTCGCGGAGGGCGGCCAACCGCGCGGGAATCTCCGGTCCGCTTTTCGCGGCAGGCAGTTGCCACATGGGGCGCCCGTCTTTTTGGAAGGTGAACGCCACTTCGGGAAACGCCAGCGCGGCCAGCGTGAGATAATGCTGGATGTGCGCCGCCTCGGTTTCTTCCGTGCGCAGGAATTTTCGGCGCGCAGGGAGGTTGAAAAAAATCTGCCGCACCTCGATGCTCGTGCCCGGCGCGCTGCCGGCGGCTTTGACTTCGACAATTTTTCCGCCGTTGACGACGATCTGGGTGCCTTCAGGTGAAATCGTGTCGCGTTCGCGCGTGGTGAGTGTGAAACGGCTGACGCTGGCGATGCTGGGCAGCGCCTCGCCGCGAAAACCCATTGTGACGATGGCGGACAAATCCTCGGCGCGTTGGATTTTGCTGGTGGCATGGCGTTCGAGACAAAGCAACGCGTCGTCGCGACTCATGCCGAGGCCATCGTCGGTCACGCGCACGAGGCTGCGCCCACCCGCCTGGATTTCAACCGTCACGCGCGTGGCCTGCGCATCGAGTGCGTTTTCGACGAGCTCCTTCACCACGCTGGCGGGCCGCTCAACCACTTCGCCGGCGGCGATTTGGTTGGCAACTTGCTCGGGCAGCAGGTGGATGCGGTTCATGGAGTCGGACGTTAATACGTTGAATCGTTAATACGTTAAAACGGAAACGCGCTGAAGTGAAGCTTTCGATTCGGGGGATGAACTCAAGTTGGCGTGCTTCCACGTTTCAACGTGTTAACGACTCCTTTGGCAAAGGAAGCGCGAACGCAAAAATCGCCCCGCGCCCCGGCTCGTTGCGCATCCAGATGCGCCCGCCGTGGTCCTCGACAATTTTCTTGCAGATGGAAAGTCCGAGGCCGGTGCCGTGCGCCTTGCCATGCGTGGCGAAGGCCTGAAACAGCTGGTCGGCGATCTCCGGTGCGACGCCTGATCCCGTGTCTTCAATTTCGGTGACGACTTCTTTGGCGTTCTGGCTGAAACGGAAGATGATCTTGCCGCCATCCGGCATGGCGTCGGTGGCGTTGTGCGTGAGATTGGCGAAGACGCGGCGCAGACGTTTGGAGTCAAGGTGAAGTTTGACGGCAGGCGGCGCAACAGCGAATTCAAGCCGGACGGATTTGAGCTCAAGTTCGTGCCGCATCTCTTCCAACACCTGTCGCACGAAGGGCGCATAGTCCGTTGGCACGAGCGCGACCGCAGCTTGCGAGCCTTGGGTGAAGTCGAGGATTTCGCCGACCAGTTCAGTAATGCGATCCACCTGCTTGCAAATCCGGTCGTGGGCTTGCGCGCGCAATTCCGGCGGCGCGTCTGGCATGCCTGCCATTTCGGACGTGAGCCCGATGATTTGAAGCGGGTTTTTCAAATCATGGACAATTGCGCGGGCAAAGCGTCCAACGACCGCAAGCCTTTCCGCTTGGACGACTTCGTTCAAATATTGCCGGTTGAAGTCGCGCAGGCGGTGGCTAATTTCCTGCAACAGGCTCAAAGCCAGTCCGGGTGAGCGTTCGATGAGGGAAAGCATTTCGCCGCGCGGAATGAAATAAACCGTAGTGTCGTCGATCGCCGTAGCCGACGCGGAACGCGGGCGATGTTCGATCACGGCCATTTCCCCGAACACGCCGCCTGGGATAATTTGCGAGAAAACCCGCCGCGTGCCTTGATTGAGCAAGCCGGAGATTTCCACGGCGCCGGCTTTGACCACGTAAACGCCGTCGCCGCGGTCGCCTTCGCGAAAGATTTCCTGGCCGGCGGCAAAATGCCGCTCCAGCGTGACCTGGCGCAGCGCCTTCAATTCTTCCGGGTGCAGATGCCGGAACAATTCCGAAGATTCAAGCGCGACCATGGGCGAACTTTAGAAAAAAACCGCGTGAGGTAAAGCCAAGAGATGGGCGCGCGCCGGGAACCAGGCGCGGAACAGTGGTCACACGCGAACTTGACGGTGGCGCCTCGATTTACTAAGATAAAGCACGTTGGTGGTCGTAGCTCAATGGTAGAGTCCAAGCTTGTGGAGCTTGTTGTTGCGGGTTCGAATCCCGTCGGCCACCCCACCTCCAGATTTCAAATTTGAGATTTGCGATTTCAAATTCCCGGCGGCGTCCGTAGCTCAATTGGATAGAGCTTCTGACTTCGGATAATAGGGTTCGACGCCAAATCCCCACCGCAGGCTTCGCATTTTCAAGAGCTTACGAAAACGCCAAATTTCGACGAACGGGTGAGTAGTATGAATAGTAGTATGGTGGTGCTCAGAGTTTCGCGTTGTTTCGCGCGCTGATGCCCGTCTGCTTCAACATTCCAACCACACTGCTTTGGATTCGGAGGAATCGCCGCCAAACAAAAATGGCATGAAGAGAACCTCCGATGCTGTGGTGCCCGTTGACCGCATCAACGTCACGGTCTGGCTCTCCGCGAAGGAGGCCGCAAAGAAACTGAGCGTTTCCACCGATACCATCGAGCGACGCGCGATCCTGTGGCAAGATGCGGGCGAGCGATACAAGGTTCGTTACAAATACCTGGTCTTGGACGAAGGCGGGGAGCCGGTCAGACGGTATTACGAACCCGATGTGGAGGCTCTGCTGTACGAACCGAGACTGCTTCCCGTCGCATCCCGGGTGCGACTGGCGCCAAGACGATTGAGGCCAGCAAGTGGGATCGCTTAGACAGAATTCACGCCGCAGGTTTGCACAGACCGTCTTCGTAGTGCTATCCCATGACATCGTTCCTTTCTGAGAAGATTTTTTCACGCGGCAAGTGCCGTGAGTTGTTCGACATCCGCTTGGCGGGCGGCCAACAACGCG
>JALOTT010000356.1 GCA_025457745.1 Verrucomicrobiota bacterium | reverse complement strand
GTTCCGCTCAACACGTTGCCGGCATTGGTGGCCGTCAGCACGCTGCTGAAGATGTTCGAGCCGGTGAAGGTTTGGTTTGTGTTGAGCAGGGCCACGTTGCCGGAAAGTTGCGCATCAGCCACCGTGCCCAGGAGGTTGATGAAATCATGCGCATGCCCGGCAGCCGCGAATGCGCTGGCCGGCTGGCCTTCCAAATGATGCGCGTTGACGTTGGTCAGCCCGCTGCCACCACCCGTGAAACTGCCAGTGACGTTGGAGGCGGTAATGTCCCCTGCCGAAAATTCACCGCTGGCACCGCGTTTCACAATCGTGCTGGCCGTGTTCGCGCTTGTCGCGGCGTTGGCGGCCACCGCGCCGCTGGCGACATTGGCGGCGGATTGTCCGCTCACGGTGGAAACCACCGTTGCGTCCTGCGTGCCGGTCACGTCGCCGGACAACGAGCCGGTGAAGTCCCCGGCGGTCGTCGCTGTGGTGGCGTTGCCCGAAAGATTGCCCGTCAGGGTTCCGTTCAGCACGTTGCCGGCATTGGTGGCCGTCAGCACGCTGCTGAAGGTGTTGGAGCCGGTGAAGGTTTGGTTTGTGTTAAGCAAGGCCACATTGGAAGACAGCCGGGCATCGGCAAGAGTTCCGGTCAGGCTGGCGACATTGAGGTTGGTAATCTGGCTACCGTCACCAGTGAAAGCCCCATGAACATCATTGTCCCGATTGTTCAAAGTGAGGGCGCTGGAGTAGGTGCCGGACAGCCGCGCGTCCGGCAATGTGCCGCTGGTGAGGTGGCTGGCATCCAGATTGCCAAGCAAGCGCCCGTCACCCTGGAAGAAAGGCGCTGTTGCCGTGCCAGTGCGCACCACCTGATAAGTCACCAGTCCTCCGACATCATTGGCTCCATACAAGAATTGTCGGCCCGGATCTACTGCCACAGCCCGCATCGGTAAGAGGCTGGAAATTTCGCAGGTGGTGCGTATATGACTGGTGTCGAGAACGCTGACAACTTCGAGATGCCCGCCCGCGCCATTATGGTCGGAAGACAGAAACACCTCGGTGCCCTTCACCTTGACATCCGAAACGTAACCGTGGGAATGAATCGTGCCGACGACATAAGCCGCAGCGGGATACTGGACCTGGACCATCTCCACCTGCGAGTATTCAGCCACATACGCAATAGGAACACCCAAGTTTATATGCTGATCAACGCAGACCGCCCGGGCGTGATAGGTGGTTGGAATATGGGCAAGGTTCGTTGGACTGGCCGGGGTGGTGACATCATAGATGCGCAAGCCATCCGGACCATTGGCCACATAGATATGCTGCCAAACTTGGGGGTAGGGCGGGTAAACAAACACATCCCTAGCCTCACCGCCGTCGTTTATGTGCGCCACCAGTGCGGGCGCGGCGGGATTGGACACATCGTAAATACGCACACCATCGGCGTGGTTGGCCAGATACGCATAGTTGCCGACCACCGCCACAGCCCACGCATAACCGGCGCCCCCATCATCATCAATGTGTCCCACGTTCACGATGTTGGTGGGAGTCGCAACATCAAAAATACGCAGCCCCTCAACTCCGCAGGCCGCGTAGGCATAATGACCGGACACGGCCAGCCCCAGCAGCGCACCATTGGTTAGATTGTAATAACCGACACAGATGGGAGCGCTTTCGTTGCGCACATCCAGAATCCGCAACTCCGGGCCATTGGCGAGATACAACAAACTGTCGGGATCCAGATAGCTGCCGACGAGCACGGCATCATTCGCCCCATATCCGTTGAACCATCTTGAACGCTCCGTCATGAACCCGCCCGCCACCGTCAGGTCGCCCGTCAAATTCGAGGAATTCAGGTTTGTCAACCCGATGGCATTCCCCCAAAAAGTATTCGCGCTGATAGCATTCGCACTGATGTTGCCATAATCCATGAGCACGACGTTGGTGGATAGCAGACCATCCGGCAGGGTGCCAGTGATACCGGCGGCGGGCACGCTCGCAGCGGTAGTGGCCGTCGCGGCGCTGCCCGCGGTTGGTGCGTAAAGCGCATACGGCGCAGCCGTGAGCGGTTGGCGTGGGGTGAGCGTCGTGAAATCGCCGGCGCCGCCGCTGGTCCGCACGCCGATTTCCAGCCAGCGCGCCTCGCCGGTGAACAGGCCGCCGCCGAAGTCGAGCGTGACGGTGAACAGGCCGTTGGTGACCAGCGTGGCGGCGTTGGTGATGGCTGTGCCAAGTTGGGGGCCGCTGGCGGCGGTGTGGAGCGAGAACCTGAGGTCGTAGCTGCCGCTGGCGGGATTGGGGCCGTCGGCGAGCCGGCCTTGGTAGGAAATCGCGCTGTCCAAGGGCGCGGCGCAAACCAAGGCTGAAGGCTGAAGGCTGAAGGCTGAAGCCAGCGCCACGGTGAGGACGAGTTGTTTGGTTTTCATAGTTTGGGGTTGGTTGTTATGTAGATTTCGCGTGGGGGCGAGAGCGGTTGCCGCCGACAACTGCCTCCTCACGGCAGCCACCTTCGTCTCCGGGCATTAGTAATACATGGGCAACGGCTGAGGGCAAGATAATAATGGCTTGCAGCGCGAGGGCGGGCGCATCTGGCAGGTTCCCCCGGCGCGCGGCCCCACGACGTTTGCGGCGCGCAGCGGAGTGACGCGCCCTACCATTTCTGATTGGGCGGCGCGCAGCGGAGTGACGCGCCTTACCATTTCTGATTGGGCGGCGCGCAGCGGAGTGACGCGCCCTACCTGGATTTGATTTGTGACCGCATGACGGCTCGCTCAGCCGCTCGCCTCACCGTGAATGAAAACTTGCCCTTCCGGCTGATTTCCAACCTCGTCAAATGTTTTTTTCATCAAAATTGTTCGCGTGGGTTCGCTCCAAACGTCTTCCCGTTCGCGCCGGTTCGCAATCCGCCTGACGCGCACGCAAGGGTCGCAAAAATCGCGTGCTAAAGTTCGGCGCGATGCCCGTGGATTCCACACATCCTGAATATGACGCCAGCGACAAAGCATGGTCGCGAGCACGCGTCGTCATTGCCGGCGAGGATGCCGTGAAGCGGGCCGGCGTTCGGTATCTGCGCCGGCTCGAAGAGCAGAGCGATGACGAATACGCGGCTTACAAATCGCGGGCGGCGTTCTTCAACGCCACGGCCCGGACGGCAGATGGCTTCGTCGGCATGATCTTCCGGCGCGCCCCGTTCCTGCGGTTGCCGGGCGCGTCGTTGAGCGCGGGCCAGGCGCTGGCGGCGTTCGTGCGCGATGTGGACATGCGGGGCACCACGCTTTTTTCCTACGCGAAGCATGTGGTCACGGAAGTGATCGCGGTGGGGCGCGCGGGCACGCTGGTGGATTGGGAAGATGAAGTTGAGGACCGGGTTTATCTGTCCGCCTACGCCGCCGAAAACATTCTCAACTGGCGGGTGGAGCGCGTGAACGGTCGCAACGTGGTGACGTTGGTGGTGCTGCGCGAAGAAGTGGAGGCGGCGCGAGCCGGGGCGGGCCCGGCGGCGGCGGACGCGGACGAGTTCGAGGCCGAACCGGTGGAACAAATCCGCGTGCTCCGGCTGGGCCGGAGTCGCCGGGAAAACGGCGCGGGCCAGCGGCGGGTCTGCGAATGTGAGGTGGAGATCTGGCGGCGGGACGACGGGGGCAACCGGCGCCCGAGCCGGCGGAATTGGCGGCTGGTGGCCACGCGGTCGCCGCGGCGGCGGGGCCGGCCGTTGCCGGCGCTGCCGTTCGTGTTTCACGGGCCGGGTCATTCCCGGCCGGCGGTGGACAAGCTGCCGCTGGCGGACTTGATCGCCGTCAACCTCGATCACTACCGGCTGGATGCCGATTACAAGCATGGGATTCATTTTACCGCGCTGCCGACGGCGTGGGTGAGCGGCTTCGACAAGAACGCCTCGCTGCGGATTGGCAGCAGCACGGCCTGGGTGACGGAAACGGCAGGTGCGACGGCGGGTTTTCTGGAGTTCACCGGGCAGGGGCTGACGACGTTTGAGCGGGCGATGGATCGGGATGAACGGCTGATGGCGGTGCTGGGTTCGCGGCTGCTGGCGGCGCAGAAAAAGGGGGTGGGGGAGACGTCGGACACGATTGAACTCCGGTCGAGCGGGGAGAACAGCATCTTGAGCGCGCTGGCCTTGAGCGTGGGCGAATCGCTGACGCAAGCGTTGCGCTGGGCCTGCTGGTGGAACTCGACGGAGGAAATCCCGGAGCAGATCGGGGAAGACCAGGTGTGGGTGCGGTTGAACACGGACTTCAGCACGCAGGGGCTGGCGGCGGACCAGTTGGCGGCGGTGGTGGCGGCGTGGCAGGCGGGCGCGTTGCAGGACGCCGCGTTGCAGGAAATTTTGCGCAAGGGCGAAATGCTGCCCGACGGGCTGAGTGCGCCGGACGCGGCCAAGGCGGGCGGCGGGGTGCGCCCCGGGGAAAAGGTGAACGCATGAGAACCTCGAAACTTTGGAAAACTCTGACGCCATCTCAACGCCGGACGTGGAGCGCGTGGGCGAAGGACAACAAGTTGTTGCTGGCGGACGGCAGAGTTCGCCGTGTGAGCGGGCGCAAGGCGA
>JALOTT010000355.1 GCA_025457745.1 Verrucomicrobiota bacterium | reverse complement strand
TTTGTTTGTGGTCGTTGCTCATCGTCTTTTCCGGGTCAGGAAAAGTATCTCAGCTCAGACCCTCCCGCAAAAAGGACATTCCGACGGAAGCAGAACACAGCCAGCCGATGACGTTTGGTGATCCTGTATATGTTTGGTGGCTCAGCATCGGCGTAATTCCGTTCGGACTGGGAACGGATTGGGGCGTTAACCTGCAAGGCGGTGATTCTTCCGACCCCGGAAGAGTCCTCGTGGGAAATCGACTGGTGCTCGTTACGCACAATTACACGCTCCGATACGGCCCTGATTACGCCAAACAATTTGACGCCATCAACCAACAAATGCACTACCTCTCGACTAACAATGCTGTAGGAACCGACTATCAGCTGACTCCGTTCTTATTGACCAATTGGCCGAGCATCCATTGACTTGCCGCACTGGAAAAAATTAGAATCCACAGGAGACAAAATGAAAACAAAACTGAAATCTTTCGCAGTCGCCGGCTGGCTTCTGAGCGCGACACTCCAACTACATGCCCAAGGTTATATCGTGCCAAACGGCGTTGTCTATGCTGGTTTGCATTCGGGGGGCTACGAAATAGACGTCGTGCATGATCCCACCAATGGTTACTCCACTGGGTTCTTCTTGGATCCGTTAAGCAAAACACCGCCCGCAAGCCCTTACACCAATACTTTTTTGTTTGATTACATCCTTGATGTGGGTGTTCGTGTGTTTTTAGTGTCATTAAATGACCCTGTCAGCTTGCAACCAATTCTGGCCAACAGTTACACGGAATTATTAGGTCTAAACAGTTATGTTTTTGATTCCGGGTCCGCCTTCTACGTAGGGCTCTACACAGGCAATCAGAATTACCATCCTCCAGATGGGATTTACAGCGATCCGCTATTTGGCTGGGCGAAATTGATGAACAACAATGGTGCAATCCAATTGCTTAACAGCGCCCTCGCCTACAAAGCCGAGGGGATATATGCCGGAACTCAGAACTTCGTTCCCGAACCCAGTGCCTTCGTCTTGATCGTCTTGGGAGCGGCCTGTCTGTTGATGTTCCGCCGCCGCAGTATGTTTTTATAGCGACTTGACGTTTTTGCGGTTCCGGGCACTGCAATGGAACCCAAGAAACGCAATAATGTCCGCCATTGCGTTCAGTTCTGGCGTGCCAAGGCCGGCTCGCGAGGACGCTCGCGCCACCGAAAAAGCAAATTGTAACCTTGCCAATTCCGCCCCCGGCTTGCATCGCGCCAGTTTTGTCCGCAACTTGTGCGCCCATGCAGGACTTGTTAAAAAAAATCGAAGCCGATGCCGGGGCGCGCCTGACGCTGCCGCCGGGCCGCGCCGCCGGGCCGGAGATCGCCCGCTTCCGTGCGTTCCTGAAACTGGAAACCCACCGGCTCAAGCTCGCCCACCGCAACGGCGCGGGCGGGCTGGAGATTTGCCAGGCGCGCTCGGCCATTCTTGATCATGTCATTCGTTACTTGTGGATCGCGGCCTTGAATACACTCTCGGCACAGGCGCGAAAGGAATTTCCGCCGATCACCGTCGTGGCGCTCGGCGGCTACGGTCGCAGCGAACTCAATCCGCACAGCGACATTGACCTGATGTTTTTGCATGAGGGCCAGGTGGCGGGACACTTGCGGCCTTTGCCCGTGCTGGAAAAGGTGATGAACGGCGTCTGGCTGCCGCTCTTCGACCTTGGCCTCAAGCCCGGCCATTCGGTGCGCAGCATCGCGGACTGCGTCGCCGCGGCCAACGCCAGGAACGATGCGCGCAGCATGGAAACCAAAACCTCCTTCCTCGAAGCGCGGCTCATCATCGGCGACGAGAAACTATTCGCCGGCTTCCAGAAGGCGGTCCTGGCAAAATGCGTGGCCGGCTATGAAACCAAATACATCGCCGCGCGGCTGGAAGACCAGGCGGCGCGGCGCGCGAAGTTCGGCAACTCGGCCTGCATGCAGGAGCCCAATCTCAAGAACGGCTGCGGCGGCCTGCGCGATTTTCAAAACCTGTTGTGGATGGCGTTCTTCAAATCCCGCATCCGCTCGCTCCAGGAACTCGAACAACACGACCTGGTCAGCGAAAAGGAGCGGAAACAATTGGAGGCCGCCTACGATTTTCTCCTGCGCGTCCGCACCGAGTTGCATTACCACGTCAACCGAGCGATGGACGTGCTGTCGAAAAATCTCCAGCCCGCCGTCGCCCACAACCTCGGCTACACCGAACGTTCGCCCAGCAAACGCATCGAGGAATTCATGCGCGACCTTTACACGCACGCGCGCAACATATTTCTCATCACGCGCACGCTGGAACAGCGGCTGGCGCTCCTGCCGCTGTTGCCCAGCCGGCTTTCGTTGCGCTCGTACCTGCCCAACGTCCGCCGCCGGGCCGTAGGCGAGCCAGTGGACGGTTTGAAGTTCATCAACGGCGAAATTCACGCCGCGTCGAATCGCATTTTCCGCGACCAGCCACGCCGGCTCATGCGCGTGTTTCTGGAAGCGCAAAAGCGCGGGTTGCGGCTGCACCCCGACCTCGCGCAACTCATCCGCAACCAGCTTGCGCTCGTGGACCGCGAGTTTCTGGCCGACGCGCACGTGCGGGAGACGTTCCTCACGATCCTGAACCAGCGCGGGAACGTGGCGCCGATTTTGCGCGCGATGCACGAGGTGGATTTGCTCGGCAAATACCTTCCCGAGTTCGGCAAGCTGACCTGCCTGGTGCAGCACGAGTTCTATCACCAATACACCGCGGATGAACACACGCTGGTCTGCCTCGAACAACTGGATCGCATCTGGGAGGCCAAGGAGTCGCCGTATGAAACCTACGCGCAGATGTTTCAGGGTCTCGAACGGCCATTCCTGCTTTACCTCGCGCTGCTGCTGCACGATGTCGGCAAGGCCAACAGCCACGGCAACCATTCCGAAGTCGGCGGGGCGCTGGCGGCGCGCGTGGCCCGGCGGCTGGCCCTCGACGCCGCGGCCACCCACACCTTGCGCACGGTCATCGAACATCACCTGCTCATGGCCAACATTTCCCAGCGGCGCGACCTGGATGATCCGACCGTCATCCGCCACTTCGCCCGACAGATGGAGCACCCGGAAATCCTCACGTTGCTCACGTTGCACACGTTTGTGGACACGCAGGCGACCAGTGACAAATTGTGGAATGGCTTCAAGGATGCCCTGCTGCAACAGCTTCATGCGCGCACGCTGCCGCTGCTGACGGGCGGTGCCGACTTCGTTCGCGCCGAAGAGAAGCAGCGCGAACTGCTGATGCAGGAAGCGCATGAGCTGCTGCGCGAGGACTTGAGCGAGGAGGAACTGCACGCCCATTTTGCGAAGATGCCGCCACGCTATTTTCAGATTCACTCAGCGCCGGAAATTTTGAATGACCTCGAACTCGCGCACACCTTCATGCGTGTTCAGGTCACCGGCGACCACGAAAGCCTGCTCGCGCCCGCCGTCCACTGGCGCAACGATCCCGACCGCGGCTGTAGCGCAGTGAAAATCTGCACCTGGGACCGCGCCGGACTGTTCAGCCAGATTGCCGGCTCGTTGAGCGCCGCGGGCCTGACGATTCTCAGCGCGCAGATTTTCACCCGCAGCGATGCCATCGTACTCGACACTTTTTTTGTCGCCGACGCGAAGACCGGCAACCTCGCCGACGCGGAACAGGGCGAACGATTCGAGCGGCTGCTCGGCCAGTTGCTCACGGGCGGGGACGCGGACCTGCCTGCCTTGATTGCGCGTCAGCAAATCACCCGCCCGCTTTATCAGGCTTACCTCGGCGAGCGTATCCCCACGCAAATTCGTTTCGACAACGACGCGTCGGAGACGCGCACGCTCGTCGAAATCGAAACCGAGGACCTCATCGGCCTGCTTTACGCCATCGCGCAAACATTGACCGTGTTGCAACTGGACATCTCCACGGCCCGCATCTGCACGGAAAAAGGCGCGGCGATTGACAGCTTTTACGTCCACGAGATCGGCGGCGGAAAAATTGTTTCACCCGAACGTCAGAAATCCATCGAACGCCGGTTGCGACAGGCGATTCACAATTTGGAGAAGGCGGAGTGAACCGCCAATGACTTACGGCCAACACAAGCGGAAGAAGCGGACGGCTTGGGCCTGATAGCATTTGCGGGTTGAATTTTCTCCCAACCCGCCCGATACTCTGGCCATGCGGAATTTATCAGATCGAATCACTGTCAATCCCAGGCAATGCGGCGGGCGTCCGTGCGTTCGCGGGATGCGGATTCGCGTGAGCGACGTGCTCGACCTGTTCGCTTCCGGCCTCAGCGCCCAGCAGATCCTGGAGGAAATGCCCGACCTCAAAGCCGACGACCTCAAAGCCTGTCTGGTATTCGCGCGTCGGAAGATTGATCATCCGGTGCTGGCCGTATGACGATCTGGCTGGACGCGCAATTGTCCCCGCGCATAGCCCGCTGGCTGGCCGAAACCTTTTCCGGGCTTCATGAAGGTTCATAATGGATAGAGGTCAAGTTTGCCACAGAAGAATAAAATGCGCGGGCGGTAATTTTTGAAGTTGCGAAATCCTCTGGCGG
>JALOTT010000354.1 GCA_025457745.1 Verrucomicrobiota bacterium | reverse complement strand
ACGTTCAACATGGTCGTTGGCGTCGTGAAGCCGGACGAGGGCCGCGTGAATTTTCAAGCGCGCGACATCACTCGGCTGCCCATGCACCAGCGCGCGCGGTTCGGCATCGGTTACCTTACGCAGGAGCCATCGGTGTTTCGCAAGCTCACCGTCGAGGAAAACATCCTGGCGATTCTCGAAACCTGCAAGATTTCCCGGGCCGAACGCGTGGTCCGGTTGAAGTACCTGCTCGACGAACTTGATCTCTCGCCGCTGGCCAAGAGCAAGGCTTACACCCTGAGCGGGGGTGAAAAGCGGCGCCTCGAAATCACCCGCGCGCTGGTGACCAGCCCGAAGTTGATGCTGCTCGACGAACCGTTCAGCGGCATTGACCCGATTGCGGTTTACGAGGTGCAGAAAATTGTCCGCCGGCTCAAGGAACGCGGCCTGGGCATTTTGATCACCGATCACAACGTGCGCGAGACGCTCAAGTTGGTGGACCGTGCCTATCTGATTCACAAAGGCGAAATCATTTACGAAGGCGCGGCAGCGCAGATGGTCGAGGACCCGAAAGCGCGGGAGATTTATCTGGGGCCGGAATTCAACATGTAGCGTGTTTGCCGGCAGCCGGGGCGGGGTGTTCAAGCCGTCTGCGGTTCAGGTTGGGCGCGGTGGCTGGCGAGCCTGAATTACTTGGTGATGGATATGCAACTCATGTGGGACCGTTTATCCGGGCCTCGGCCTTGCGACCAGCCGCAAATTCTTCCTGGCAGGGTGCGCCCTCGTGCTGACCTGCGCCGTTGGCAAGCGGTTCGGCGCCACGCGCTGGAAACATTGCCGCCCCGTTCGCCATCGTGTACAACCCACCCATGCCGAGCTTGGTCAGCTTCTTTGGCTGATCGGGCTTTACACCCTCCCAATTTCGACTTAAAAGCCAGCACATGCCGCAAGCAATCATATGGACCGCCGACGAGGACCGGCTGTTGGGCACCATGACAGATCAGGCGCTGGCACAGCGCTTGGGCTGTTTACGCCAGAGGGTAACCGGCCGCCGGCACAAACGCGGCATCCCTCCGTTCGGACCTGCCCGCCGACCCTGGGGCTGGGCGGAAGACGAACTGCTGGGCACGATGCCGGACAAGCGGCTGGCGCGGAAGCTCAACCGCACCGTCCTGGCCGTGTTCGAGCGCCGCGTCCACAAGAAGATTCCCGTTTTTGATCGCCAAAGGCGCCGCTGGACAGCCGCAGACGACAAGTTGCTCAGCGAACGCCCGGACGCACAGATTGCGATGTTCTTGGGTATCAGCCGCGCGGCGGTGAGCCATCGCCGCCGTCGGCTGGGCATCCCAGAGCCGGGCAGGAAAAAAGTCGCAGTTTTACTGCCTTGGCAGCCCGCGGAGGAGGCGCTGCTAGGCACCGCTTCGGACTTGGAGTTGGCCCGCAAGCTGGGGCGCACTATTTCCAACGTGCGCCGGAGAAGAATTCAACTGGGTCGCAAGTCGCCACTCCACCATTGGACTCCCGAAGACGATGCCTTGCTGGTAAAGATGCCGGACGAGGCCCTGGCCCGGCGCCTGGGCCGCACGGTCAGCGCCGTCGCCAGCCGGCGCAAACGGCTGAGGATCCCGGCGCCCCGGTGAAATTCGGAAATGGGGAAGGCGGCACTTCCACTGCCTTTCCAGTTTCCATCGCGCACCGGCTGGTGTACAACCCCGCCATGCCGAAACGGGAAAACCGCGCCCCATTCGCCGCGCTGCCATGACCGCCGAAGCTTTTATCGCCAAGTGGCGCCAGGTTGACCTGACGGAGCGCTCCGCCGCGCAGGCGCATTTTCTCGACCTCTGCGAACTCGTCGGCCACCCCAAACCGCAGGCGGCCGATCCCAAGGGCGAGTGGTTCACCTTTGAGCGTGGCGCGGTCAAACACGGCGGCGGCGACGGCTGGGCCGACGTTTGGAAAAAGGACTTCTTTGGCTGGGAATACAAGGGCCGGCACAAAGACCTCGGGGCCGCCTACAACCAGTTGCTCGAATACCGCGCCGACCTCGACAACCCGCCGCTGCTGGTCGTGTGCGACCTGGACATCATCCGCGTCCACACCAACTTCAACAACGCGCCCACCCGCATACACGAGATCACCCTGGCGACGCTCGACCAGCCGCGCAGCCTCGAAATCCTCGAAGCCGTCTTTCACGCGCCGGACAAGCTTCGGCCCGGCGTCACCAGCGAAGCCATCACCGAGAAAGCCAGCGGCCACTTCGCCGCCATCGCCGGGTCCATGCGCCAGCGCGGCCTGGAGCCGCAAGCTGTTGCGCACTTTCTCGTTCGCGTGGTGTTCTGCCTCTTTGCCGAAGACGTGGGTTTGCTGGAACGCGGCCTGTTCACCCGGCTGGTAACGCGCGTGGGCGGCGATCCCAAAAAGTTCGCGCGCCACGTCGGCGACCTGTTCAGCGCCATGGCCACCGGCGGCGATTTCCTGCTGGAACGCATCCGCCACTTCAACGGCAGTCTGTTCGACGCCACGCCCGTGCTCGAACTCACGACCGATGAAATCGCCGCCATCGGCACCGTGGCAGGCGAGGATTGGAGCGCGGTGGACGTGTCCATCTCCGGCACGCTCTTCGAGCGCGGCCTCAATCCCGCCAAACGCTCGCAGCAGGGTTCGCACTATACCGGGAGACCGGACATCGAAACCATCGTTGAACCCGTCGTCCTGGCGCCGCTCCGCCGCGAATGGGCAGCCGTGCGCGCCAAAGCGGAAAAGTTCCTGAACGTGGAATCGCTGCTTTCCCTCTCCTCCACCGGAGGAGACGGCCTGGGTAAGGGGGCAAACCCGACCGCGCCGGGTCAGGGGACCCGGCCTACAACCTGTAGGCCCGGTGCCCCCACCGGGCAATCCGCAGTGCCAGCCGCCCATCCCACGAAAAAATCCCGCTCCCAGGCGGAGAAACTGGTCCTCGCGTTTCTGGAACGCCTGAAAACCATCCGCGTGCTCGATCCCGCCGGCGGTTCCGGGAACTTCCTTTATGTCACGCTCCAAAAGCTGCTCGAACTCGAAAAGGCAGTGAACCACTTCCTGCGCGAGCACGGTTTCACGCCGCAATTCCCCCAGGTCAACCCGCTCCAGCTTCACTGCCTGGAGATTGACCCCTACGCGCACGACCTGGCCCAGACGGTGGTGTGGATTGGCTATATCCAATGGCTGCGGGCCAACGGCTACGGCTTCCCGGCCGAGCCGATCCTCAAGCGCATGAGCGCCAACTTCCGTTGCGCCGATGCCCTGTTCACCGACTGGCCGGAAGTGGACTTCATCGTCGGCAACCCGCCGTTTCTGGGTGACAAACTCATGCGCGGCCAGCTTGGCGATGAATACGTGGAGAAGCTCCGCAAGGCGTTTGAGGGCAGAATCCCCGGCCAATCGGACTTCTGCTGTTACTGGTTTGAGAAAGCCCGTGAACTCATCGAACAAGGCAAATGCAAACGCGCTGGCCTGCTGGCGACGCAAGGCATTCGTGGCGGAGCGAATCGCGAAGTGCTCAAGCGCATCAAGGAATCGGGCGACATCTTCTTTGCCGTCAGCGACCGCGACTGGATTCTCGATGGAGCCAACGTCCATATCAGCCTCGTTGCATTCGACGACGGTACAGAGAAAGGGCGGCGGCTTGATGGCCTCGGCGTGGAGATCATCAACAGCAACCTGACTTCAATGACTGACTTCGCATCGGCAACGCCACTGATGGCTAGCTCTGACACTGCCTTCATTGGCACAACAAAAGGCGGTAGCTTCGACATTGCGGAGGAAGAAGCCCTCGAACTCCTAAAGCCAAAAGGCAATCCGAACGGCAGACCGAATAGCGATGTCTTGAAGCCGATTCTGAACGGCTTTGACATTCTGCGCCGTGAGCCTCAGCGATGGTTAGTCGACAACGAAGCGAGGGAAGTGCGGGACGCCGCTGGCTACGAGGGCCCACACAGGCTTGTTGTGGATCGAGTGAAGCCACACCGGGACACAAACCGTGACAAGTGGCTGAAGGAGAACTGGTGGAAGCTTCAACGCATTCGTCCTGAAATGCGCTCGGCACTTGCCCCGCTAAGGCGATTCATCGCGACACCGCGAGTTTCAAAACACCGAGTTTGCTGCTGGTTTGAGTGGCCGATGATCACTGACGACCAGACCGTCGTGTTTGCGCGGGAGGACGATTGCTTCTTCGGAATAGTGCATTCTCGCATTCACGAAGTTTGGGCTTTGCAGCAAGGCACGCGGCTTGAAACGCGCCCGCGTTACACGCCGACAACTTGCTTTGAAACTTTCCCCTTTCCGTTCCCGGACGGTTTGTCCAGCGCCGTCAGGCGCGACATCTTTGTAGAACCCGCCCGCGAAAAAAATCCCAGCTCCATAGGGGCGACATATTCCGCTCCTGACGGAGCTCAATCAAAATCAACGGTCGCCAGCTACAAAGATTCCGCCCCTGACGGGGCTGCGGAGCGCGGCGTTCACGCGAATGGCGCGAAGTTAAGCCTTCGATTGTTTGCGGGCGGCGCGGCGGGGCGGCTCGACGAACAGCGCCCGCACCCGGTCTAATC
>JALOTT010000042.1 GCA_025457745.1 Verrucomicrobiota bacterium | reverse complement strand
CGCCAAACGTGCGGACATCATAGAAGCGTTTGCACATTTCCGCGCGGGCCGACTGGACCTGCTTGCGGTCGGCGATTTTCTTTTTGCCGTCCACATCGTTCGGAACGGCTTGGTGGCCTTCCAGGATTTTGTCGTTCAGCACCGACCCTTGCTGGACGAAAATGTCGAATGGGGGTTTCCCGCCTTTGGCGAGGAGCGCAAAATTCCGAATCTTGCGTTTGAGGCATACGTCGGAAACGAGGCCGCGCATGTCTTGTGGATCAATGCGCGGAGAATTGGCGGCATCGGGGTCGCCGTTGGGATTGCCGTCTTTGCAGTCGAAGAGATAAACGAAGTCGTAGCGGTTGTTCATAGTTTTGGTGTTTGTTGAATTTGAGTTTTGAGATTTTAGATGGGTTTTGATTATGCGGTCGCGGCCTTGGCTTCGAGATCCTTGCGTTCGGCAGTGCGGCGGTGGACTTCTGCTTTCTGATGGTAATAGCCAAGGGCAAACCGGCCCTGCCCTTCAAGATCAAGCGTGGCAGGGAACTGGTCGCCTAAAGCGCAAGTAATGGCCTCAAAATCTTTTTGGGCGTTAATCGCCTTGCCTTTTTTCCACCCGCCTTCGCCTTCGGCTTTGGCGTTGTGGAATTGGGAGTTGCGAAACAGTCGTCCCATGACCAGCGCCGGTGTAGTGCTGGCACTGGCATAGTAACGTTCGACAACGCCGGCGTTGACGTTTTGGAGTGCAGCACTTTGCAATTCAGCAAAGACCGCGAACAGACGCCCGCACAAGTAGGCGGGGTCACGGGATTCAGGATTGATGCATTCAGTCATAGGTTTGTCTTTCGTTTGTGAGTTGTTGTTTTGTGAATTTGGGGAGCGGAGCAGGCACGCCTTGATGAGGGCCAGGCGGGCGAGGACGACAGCCTTGCGCATGGCATCTTCGCCCTGCGGTTCGATTTGCTGACGTTTCAGAGCAGCGGCCAAAGCGGACTGCGGCAACGGAGTCCCATGCAACGCTGCATGGAGTAATTGTGTGGAAATTTGCGGCGGCAGTTCATCCAGTTCTTTTCTCACCATTCCAAAGAGCAGGGCGTAAAACTTGAAGTCGCGCTTTAACCCAACCCCATCGGGCAAAATGATTCTCAAGTCCTGAAACCATTTGACGACGTGGCGCTCGACTTCCGGCACGGTGGCTTCCAACCAGTCGCGGACGACAACACGCGAACCGTTGCCGGACAGACTCATGGCGTAGTAAGCATTGGCGTCAATCGCACCGGGCGGCTGGCCGGACTGGATGGATTGTTGCAAAGAGGCAATGGCATTTTCATCCGCCATGGCGAGCAGATCAATGGGATCGTCTTTAATCGGCAGCCGTGTCCAATGCAGGTGAGCGGTATTGTTGAACACGAGCCGTTGCACGCGGCTTTTTTCGATAAGGGTATTAAGTGCGGCCCGAAACTTAACCTCGGCGTCGGAACTGATTGGCGCATTCGCGGCCTGGGACAAGCCGTGAGATTCAAACGCTGGACATTCCTTGTTGAAGGAGATCAGCTTTGTATCCTCACCCAGCAATTTGATGAAACCCGTCGTTCGGCAAACTGAACCGTAGCGACCCGTTGCGAGACAAACGGATTTTTCGGTTTCTTGCTCGCCACGCTCTTTTTCACTGCGTAGCCGCCACCACTTGCGAAGTTCCTCCGACTCAATCAGGTTTTCCCCATCCACTGCGAACACGGCGTTCTCGCTCGTTTTGGCTTTCGCCGCCGCGAGTTGATCATGCACCAAGCGAAGTTGCCCCTCATCCCGCAAGAAGGCGGCGAGCAGCCGCAGCTTGCTGGCGATGCCCGGACATTCGTTGGCGGCTGCATCAAGCAAGCTGACAAAGTAGGCTTGATTGAGTTTTCTTTTCTCCAGTTTAGCGGCTTCTTCAACGAACAGAAGCGAGCGTTCCAATGTGTCGCAGAGGAAATACGAGCGACCGTGAGACACAAAATCCGGATCTGAGTTTGGGCGCACCAATCGCTTGGGCTTCGGTTTCTTGTCATCCGAATTCTCCGCCAGCGGGATTACCCCGGCAAACTTGCCAGCCTTGTCCAGCGAGATGAGCCAGCGAACGCCAACGCCAGCAAAATCCGCGTCGCCGAGGTTCTCACGTTCGGCGTAAGCGATGAGGGCTTGCAGCATCATGGCGCACCTCCGAGTTGATTCTTCATTTCGGACCAGTCGGGCACGTTCATCACGCCGTCCTTGAGCCGGGCGGGGAAGAAGGTGATGCGCGGCTGCGGTTTTTCGATCTTGCCGGGCGGTTGGTCTTTGGGCACGTCGAGGCTGAACACGTCGTAAAGCATCAAGCCGAGATCGGTGTCGGGGTTGACGCCCGCGTTCACCTGCATGGCGGCTGCGTCGGCCAGTTCAAAGTGCGCGGGGAATTCGCGGCAGCCGAAGCAGGGCTGGGCGAAGCATTGCCCCTTCTCGGCGCGGCGTTGGAACATGGCGAGATATTTCACGGGCGAGTCTTCGCCATTGTCTTCGTCATTGGCTGGTTTGCGGCGGGGCAATCCTGCCAACGGTGTCAGATGCATACTGGCTTCGATGATGTATTCCACGTCACGCAGAGCAAGCGTGTTGCGCTGGGTGCGATCTTGATCGGCCAGCAGCGGTTCGGGTTTGCGCGGCGAGAGGCGGGATTTCACTTCATTGCGCCTGAAGGCGAGGAAGCGAACCGGCTTCTTGACGGCGATACGCCGGACGTACCAGCGGAACTGCGGCTTATAGAGGATGGCTTCGAGCAGGCCGCGCGTGGCGCTGGGCGTAATGACGGGGTAGCTCACGCGCTCGACTTTCATTTCGGGCCGGGTGAAGCAGGCAAGGTCGCCCCAAGTTCGCAAGTGAATGGTCATGGCATCAGGTCGTTGGTAGTTGATTGAGAAAATGCGTGTTCATTGGACAAAGGAATTGGAGTCAACGTGGCCGAGGCCAAGGTTGTCGTCGTAATCGGAATTCCAAACCCAGAAGTCCCAATCTTTAGCGGGTTGGTAAACGTAGCCCCTGGCTTGGGCGTCGAAGAATTCGGATTGATACAGGTTGACGGAAAAGCGCTGGGCTTTGCGGCACTCAACGGCGGTCAGGTGTTTTTCGCGGTGGAGTTTTTCGGCCAGTTCTTCGCCGCGATTCTTTCCATCCTTGTCTTTCCACTTCACCAGCACGGCGCGAGTTTCGTTGCCGACCAACTGGCAAGCTTCGGCAGCGGCGGGAAAGTCGAAGTCCGTGGAGAACTTGAAGACTTTGTCGGCATCAGCTTTTTCAGGGCCTACCAGCTTGTAAAGTTCCGAGAAATACTTCCGGTAAGTCTCCGGCTGATGAAGCGGCGCGTCGGGATGGCGGGCAAGAAATTCCTCGGTCTTCGCAGTTGCCAGGGCGTAAGCGCCCGGCGGCAGCTTGATCTCCACGGGACGGAAAACGACAACCGGACGCGGCTCAGGGTGACGACCTTCGCGGTTGCAGCGGCCCGCTGTCTGGATGATTGAGTCGAGCGGGCCAAGCGCGCGAAAGGCGATGGGGAAATCCACGTCCACACCGGCTTCGATGAGTTGCGTGGAAACCAGGCGGCAAGGCTCACCGGCCTTGGGATCAAGACGGCGGCGAATTTCCGCCAGCTTTTCCTGCCGGTGCGCCGGGCACATGCGGGCGGACAGATGAAACGCTGCGGCGGGCTTGATTTCCTTCACCAAGCGGAACAGTTCGCGAGCGTCTTTGGTAGTGTTCACAACGCAGAGAGATTGAGTTTCCGTCGCGAGGCGTTGCGCGAGTTCGGGCCAAGCCAGCGTGGCGTTTGGCGCAGGCAGTTCGATGCGGGTGCGCTTCAAGGTTTCAGCCATCGCGGTGGGATTCGACGAGATTTCCACCGGCTGCCAATCGTAAGGCAGGGCTGGGCCGGCGGCAGCGAACGCCGGTTGCGTGGCGGTCATGAAAACGGCGGTGACGCCATAATCGCGCGTGAGCAATCGAACGGCGGAGAGCAGTGACGGCACGAGGCGCGGCGGCAGCGTTTGCACTTCATCGAACAGCACCACCGAGCGCCCGATGTTGTGGAGCTTGCGACAATCCGAAGGCCGGTTGCTGAACAGGCTTTCAAAGAACTGGACGTTGGTGGTAACGACCAATGGTGAAATCCAGTTTTCCGCCGCCAGGCGTGCCCGGCGCAGCCGTTCATCCTCTGCATCGCGGCCAGAGTCTTCCTTACGCTCGCGCGGGGCGACGGCGCTGTGATGTTCCAGAAGGTAATCCGACCCGAACGCCTCCTCGAACAGCTTCCGATAAACCTGCGCCGTCTGCTCAATGATGCTGGTGTAAGGAATGACCACGATGATACGGCGGAAACGGCGCGGGTCGTCTGCCGCGAGCGCGGTGTTGTGGTGGACGATGTGCCGCAATGCGAATGCGAGTGACGAGAGGGTTTTGCCGCTGCCGGTGGGCGCGGTCAGCGTGAACAAGCCGGGCAGCTTTTCGGCGGATTTCAGGCAATCTTGAAGCAACTGTCGCCGCAACGCATTGACCGAGCCGTCAGATGACTTTGATTGCAGGTCGCGTTGGAGTGCGACCAAAGCTTGTTCCGGTTGAAGTTCGGGGACGGCGCGCAGACCCGACTGTGTGGCGTTGAAATGTTGTTCTGTGTCGAGGAAGTCCGCATCCACCAGACAACTAAAAAGCATCCGCGTGCGCAACGCCTCAACAAACCGATCTTCGATCGAGCGGGGTGAAAACGTTGGAAGCTGAAGCTTGTCTTCCGCAAAACGAACGAGCAGTTCCTCCAAGCTTTCCGGGCATTGGCCGGTCAGTTCGGAACGAGTTTCGGGAGAGGCGAACTTCTTCACAGTTTGCCCGAGCGAAATGCCTGCGGTGTTGTCGTGGAGCGCAGGAATTCCAGTGTGATGCCCATCCGCAGCGAATGCCACCGCCCATGCTTTCACGCTGGCTGCCTGTGCTGTGCCCGCCGCCCAATGGTTGATGCCGTGAATGGCTGGATTCCGAAGTCGCGCCTGAAATCGTTCGGCGTATTTCCCCAAGTCGTGCAGCAACCCGGCCAGTTCAGCTTCGGCGGCGAGGCCCAGCGGCGCAGCGAATTGCTTTGCCAGGTTTGCGACGTTGCGCAGATGCGCGGCTAGCCGTTGCCAGCCCTCACGTCCAGTTTCAAGCCCGGATGGTGGACTGCGGAGCGGGGAACACTTCGACACCTCACCCTGGCCCTCTCCCCGTTCGAGGCGGAGAGGGTCGCTGTTCGCCGTGTGTGCATAGTAAATTGCCATGGCGTCCTCGTCTGCTTCTCAACGCTCCGCTACCGTTCGTAACCGTATTATCTCTGAGTGACAAGCCATAGTTGTTCACATTTCATGCGCTGAGTTTGCCATCATGGGTAGGTCAAAAACGGTCCAACCCCAAAAAATACTTTCAGCCTCCAAATTCGGGCGCCCCTTCAGATTTGCGGCCCTATTTCGCCGGTCGCCAATCGAGAACTTTCAACTGAACCCCACCCCGTCCGTTGAATTCGTTGACTTGCGGCGCGAAGGCGAGGTCGTTGAGCCGCAGGCGCAAGGCTCCGAGTTTGCCGCGCCCGTTTTTGGAATCAAGGCAAAGCAACACCGTGCAAGAATCACGAATCAGACCTGGACGCGGTGCGGCAGTATTTTTCCGGGGTGGATCGGGTGGCCCAGTTGCCGCCCGGCAGTTTTCTGAGCTGCAACCGGGAGAGCGGCGGGGAACTGGCGGGGAAGTTGTTTTAGACCTTTTCAGCCTTCAGCCGGTCAACCAACCAGGATTTGATTTGCGACTGGCGGGGAATGCCGTTCCGGTCGGCCAGCCGGTCAATCCGGTCAATCATCCAGCGCGGCAAATCGAGGTTCACCCTGTTTGTGGTGTGATTGAGGCGCACGGCTTTGCTGGGGTCGAAGTAGTCGGAAACATCTTCGCCCGCGTCATGCTTTCGCTCAAGATTCTCCGCTGTCGTTTTGGTCTTGTTCATAGAGTGCTTCCTCTTCGCTACGCGCCCGGCGCACGCTGATAATGCGGAGCGCGCCGCCGCGTTTCGTAAAAATGGCAGACCAGAGCTTGCCGTCGAGTTGTGCCAGTAACCGCTGGCGCGATTCAACGTCACTGCGCGCGGGCAGTCTTAGCGCGTCCACGTCCTGCCATAGTTTTTGAGCTTCATTGAAGTCAATCTTGTGCTTGGCTTTGTTCGCCTCACTCTTGGCTTCGTTAAACTCAAAAATCATTCCGGTATAAAAATAGCCCGTAAACAGATGTTTTCAAGCCTTTTCGCCGGACAAACGGACGCTGCCATGCAGTTTGCCGCGCCCGAATTTGGAATCAAGGCAAAGCGGCTCGCCAATCGAGAACTTTCAACTGCACGGCACGCCGTCCGTTGAATTCGTTGACTTGCGGCGCGAAGGCAAGGTCGAATTTTCCCACGGGCAAGGATTCGTTGCCGCCGTTCCACCACACGGCTTCGTGCGTGAAGTTGCCATCCGTGACCCAGAGTTTGACGTGTTGCTTCGCGCTGCCGATGCGCTGGAGCGGTCGCTGGTGCGTGAGGTTGCGCGCGAGGAATTGCACGGTCGGATTCCCCTGCCCCATCGGGCGCAACTCCGAAAGCGTTCGGAGCGAATCGAGCGTGAGTTCGTCGAGGCCCACCTCGGCATCGAGGCGCAAGGGCGGTTGCAAATCTTCCGGCTTGAGCGCGCGGCGGGCAAGGTCGTTGAGCCGCAGGCGCAAGGCGTCGAGTTTGTCGGGATGAATCGTCAAGCCCGCCGCCATGGCGTGGCCGCCGTGGCGCACGAGCAGGTCGTCACACTCGCGCAACGCGGCGGCAAGGTCGAATCCGGCAATGCTCCGGCCCGAACCGCGCCACTGATCGCCATCGCCGCCGACGATGATGGTGGGCCGGTAAAATTCCTGAAGCACACGCGACGCCACGATCCCCACCACACCGATGTGCCAGAGCAACTGTCCCTCCACGATGACAAAGTCGGTCTGCGGGTTGAACTTGGCACGCACCGCGCCGGAAACCTCCTCGAAAATGCTGCGCTCGATTTTCTGCCGCTCGCGGTTGTGCGCGTCAAGCACCTGGGCGATGGGCAGGGCCTGGGCTTCATCACGCGCGAGCAGGAGTTGAAGCGCTTCCTCGGCCGTTTCCAATCGTCCGGCGGCGTTGAGGCGCGGGCCGAGTTGGAAGCCAACTTCATACGTGCCCAGTTTGGGCGGGCATTGCGCGACGTGTTTGAGGACAATCAGTCCGGGGCGCTGCGTGGTGTTCAACCGCTCCAGGCCGGCGGAAACGAGAATTCGATTCTCTCCAACCAATGGCACAATGTCGGCGATCGTTCCAAGCGCAACGAGATCGAGCAACGGGCGCAAATCGAATTCCGCCGCGCCGGGGAGATTGGTTTCCCGTCCCCGTTTGACCAGCGCATGGGCGAGCTTGAACGCGAGGCCGGCGGAGCACAATTCGGTGAAAGCAACGGTAGGGCGCGCCACTCCGTGCGCGCCGCTTTCGTCCGCGACCAACTCCGGCGCGCACGGAGTGACGCGCCCTACCTGCGGATTCACCAGCGCCACCGCTTCGGGCGCGGGAGACGAAATCTGGTGATGATCGAGCACGATCACCTCCACCCCGCGTTGCTTGAGCCACGCGATGGTGTCCACGGCGGTCGAGCCGCAGTCCACGGCGAGCAGCAGGGTGGCGGGGAATTTCTTCAGGCAATTCTCCACGCCGTCCCGGCTCAGGCCGTAACCTTCGTCCATGCGATGCGGCAGGTAATAATTCGCCTGCCAGCCCAGCCGTCCGAGCACTTCGAGCAGCAGGGTGGTCGAAGTCACGCCGTCCACATCGTAGTCGCCGAAGATGACGAGCGTTTCGCCATTTTCGCGCGCGCGCAAGAGGCGCTCGACGGCTTGGTCCATGTTCGGCAACTGGAACGGGTCGGCGAGCTCTTTGAGGCGCGGTTGGAGAAAACTTTGGATGGTCACCGGCTCGCTGAAGCCGCGGTTGAGCAGACATTGTGTCAGCAACGGGGAAATTTTCAATTGCGCCGCAAGCTGACCGGCCAGGAGCGGCTGCGGCGGCGCGAGGGACCAGCGGTATTTCATCGCGTCCTTTCCAGCAGACGCAACAAGAGTTGAAACCAGGCTTCAAGGTGCTTCACGATCAATCCGCCAAGCAGGACGAAGTAGCCGCCGGCCACCACCGATGCCCCATAACCCACCCAGATCATCGCCCCGTCTTCCTCCATCATGCTGAGCGCCAGTAAGATGATGGCGTAACTGGGAAACGCGTTCGATCCGAGGAACGGCGGCGACGGCAGCGGCAACATCAGCAGGCAGGCCATGCATACGACCAGCAGCGCGTTGGCGAGCCGGGCGATGGGCCACGTCATCCACGCGGTCCGCCGCGGGCGCACCCCTTTTTCCAGAAAACGAAGAAATTTCAACCCGCCGCCGAGCATGGCGCGGCGAACTTTGGGGGGCAGTTCGCGGTCGCCAAGTTTTACCGGCAGACGCGGCTTCTTCCCCAAAGCCAGCCGCAACGCCAGCAATCCGATGACCGGCCCCAATACCGTGCTCATGCCCGGCACGGAAACCCACGCCACGAACGGAAGGCTCAACAGGACAAATACAAGATAATAACCGCGCCCCCCGGTGTGCTCGATGAGTTGATTGGCCGTGAGCGGCGCGGCCGCGACATCTCCCGCCAGAACCCGCGCCAGACTTTGCGACAGGGGTTCGTGGACAGAAGTTGTTTCAGTTGGCGGCATCCGGTGGGCAGCTTTCCGCAACGGGTGCGCGGAGTCAATGCGACTCGTCCCGGTGGCGCTGGGCAACTTTCTTTTCCCGCCGCGCCGCGGTGACGGACAGCAGAACCGAAGTCAGGATGATCACGCCCACCACCAGCAGCGAAACGCCCGTGGGGATTGCCACTTGAAACCATTTCTCCGGCTGGCCGTGGGGTTCGAGCAGCATCTTCACGCCGATAAAGACGAGCACCACGGACAATCCAACCTTGAGGTGGCGGAAATAATCAATCATCCCGGCCAGCACGAAATACAGCGAGCGCAGGCCGAGAATGGCGAACACGTTCGAGGTGAAAACAATGAAGCGCTTGGTGGTGACGCCGAAGATGGCCGGAATCGAGTCCAGGGCAAAAATCAAATCCGTGGTTTCGACCGTCAGCAGCACGAGCGCCAGCGGGGTGAGCGCCAGCCGGCCATCCAGCCGGGTGGTGAATTTCTGGCTGTTAATGTCGTTGGACACCGGAAAGAGCTTTCGGGCCAGGCGGAGGACGGGATTTTTTTCCGGATGCACTTCTTCGTTGCCCACAAACATCATCTTGATGCCGGTGAAAACGAGAAACGCGCCGAACACATACAGCATCCAGGTGAACCGCTCGATGAGGGCCGCGCCCGCCGCGATCATCACGCCGCGCATGATCAGCGCGCCGAGGATGCCCCAGAACAACACGCGATGCTGATACTGGGACGGCACGCGGAAATAGGTGAAGATGAGCGCGATGACAAACACGTTGTCCATGGACAACGAAAGCTCGATGAGATAGCCGGTGACGAACTCCACCGCCTCCTGCTTTCCGCGTAGAGGCACGAGCGCGCCGGCGAAGCTCATCGAGAGCGTGACCCAGATCGCCGTCCAGGTCAGGGCTTCCTTGAATTTGACCACGTGGGCGTGCCGGTGAAAGACCCCAAGGTCCAGCGCCAGAAAGAAAATGACGCACAGGATGAAACCAGCCCAATGCCACGGGGTGATTTCGATGAAGCCAAGCATGGCGACCGGCCGTTAAGCCTTCACCGGTGTCGTCTCGCTTTGCATCGCCACCTGCGACCCGATGTGCGGGCGCTGGCCTTTGTGCCACCACAAGACAATCGCGCTGGCGATGTAGATGCTCGAATATGTGCCGGTGATAATGCCGATGAGGAACGTGAAGGCAAAATCGTTCACCGGCCCGCCGCCGAAAATGTAAAGCGAGAATGTCGCCAGAAACACCGTGCCGGATGTGATGATCGTGCGGCTCAAGGTTTGATTGAGCGCCTGGTTCATGACCTCGCGGAACGTGCCGCGCATGCCCAGTTTCAAATCCTCCCGGATGCGGTCGAAGATGACGATGGTGTCGTTGATGGAGAACCCGATGATCGTCAACACCGCGGCCACGGTGGTGGCATTCAATTCGCGGCCCACGAGAAAATACCAGCCCAGCGTCATCAAGATGTCGTGGATGATTGCGATGACCGCGCCGACGGCGAAGGAAAACTCGTAGCGGAACGCCACGTAAATCAGGATGCCGAACAACGCCAGCAGCGAGGCGTAAATGGCCGTGTTGCGGAGTTCCGCGCCGACAGTGGGGCCGACCTTGTCGCCGCCCAGCTTCTCAAACTTCGCTGCTTTGAAATCGGTCTGGAGTTGCGTAATGACTTTCTTGCTTACGTCTTCAGCCGGCCCGGCGGATTTCTTGTCCCCGGTATCGCGCACCGTCACCCGCAGCGTGCGCGTGCCGGCGCCGACATCTTTCTGGTAGCCGATCAAAGCCTCACCCACGCCGGTTTTCGCAATTGAACTGCGGAGTTGTTCAACGGAGATGTTTTGCGTCTGGTCAAAACCCAGCGTGAGGGTTTCGCCGCCGGCGAATTCCACGCCGAGGACATCGTGGCCGCGCACGAAAATACCGTAGCCGTTGCCCGCCAAAATCAGCACCCACGATGTGACGAACGCGGGCAAAGCCCAGCGCATGAAATTGATTTTTTTCGCGCGGACGAGTTGCAACATGCGCAAGCTCTTGAGCAGATTTTTGGCGAGCAGCCAGTCGAAAATCAGCCGCGTCACGACCAGCGCGCTGAACATGCTCACCGTCACGCCGATGGTCAGCGTCACGCCGAACCCTTTGACCGGGCCGGTGCCCATGAAAATCAGAATGACCGACGAGATCAGGGTGGTGAGATTGGAGTCGAAGATCGTGCCGAAGGCCTTGTCATAGCCGGCGCTCAACGCGCCACGCATGGATTTCCCGGCGGCCAGTTCTTCGCGGATGCGCTCGAAGATGAGCACGTTGGCGTCCACAGCCATGCCGATGGTGAGCACCACGCCGGCGATGCCCGGCAGCGTGAGCGTGGTGCCGATGGAGCACATCACACCCAGCAGGATGACGATGTTCAACATGAGCGCGACGTTGGCGACCACCCCGGCGAACAGATAGTAAATCAACATGAACGCCGCGACGGCAATGACGCCGTAAATCGAAGCCTTGATGCCACTGCGGATGGAGTCTTTGCCAAGCGTGGGGTCAACGTCATTGGAATACTCGATCTGTAGCGGCGCTTTGAGCGGATTTTCCAGCACGTTCGCCAACTCGAAGGCCTCGGCCAGGTCGAAGCGCCCGGTGATTTGACCGCGACCCGTTTCAATCGCGCCTTGAATCACGGGCGCCGAATACAATTCACCGTCCAGCACGATGGCCAGCCGCCGGCCGATGTTCTCGCGGGTGATTTCACCAAAGAGCGCCGCGCCGTCGGGGTTGAGCGTGAAATCAATTTCCGGCTCGCCCATGTTGCCGCGCGTGACCATCGCGCTCTTGATGGCGCTGCCCGTCAATCCGCGCTCTGGTTTCTTTTTAACGATGACCTTCGTCATTTCCTCCCGGCCGGTGGACGAGCGTTCCTTGCGTTTAAGCAAGACATAGCCGGGCGGAACTTCGCCGCTCTCGATGAGCTTGTCGCTATCTTCATGCACCATGCGAAACTCCAGGAAGGCGGCGCGTTGGATTTGTTTCTTGGCGCTTTCCTTGTCGGACTCGGACAAACCGGGCAGTTGAATCATGATCCGGTTGTTGCCCGCCGGCTGGATGATCGGCTCGGCCACGCCGAAGCGGTCCACGCGCCGGCGCAGGACTTCGACCGCCTGCGACAAGGCGCCTTCCAATCCGGAAAGCTGATTGGTGACGGTCGTGACCTGTCCGCTGCTGTTGGTGATCGTCTCAATGTTCACCAACCGGTTGGTGTCCATGCTGACGAGGAAGAGCGTGCCGCCTTGCAGGTCAATGCCCAGCTTGATGCGCCCGGCGGCCTCGCGCTGGAGGCGGTTGAGAATGGCGGTCGTGGGATAAAGTTCGTTCTTCGCCTGCATGAACGGGAAATACTTCGTGATGTCGTTCGTGCCGATGGCGGTTTGCAGGTTGCCGAACGCCCGATCCGGCTGGGCCTTTTGCAACTCGCGCGCCATGTACACAATGTTGGAAAACGTCCCGTCGGAACCGCGGGCGCGCTCTTGAAACACCTGCACGAGGTCGCGGCCTTTCGGCGGGTACATCTCGTAGAGCGACCAAGCCACGACGAGGCCGATGAAAACCAGCTTCCAGAAATGATTGCGGTTCATGTGAAAAGTTTAGTCTGCGCCCGCGTCGCCGCTGCGCTCGGTGATTTCCGCGATGGCGGATTTGGTGATTTCGAGTTTGGTGTCGGCGGAGCGGATGGTGAGGGTTTTTTCCTTCACGGTCAGGACGACGCCGAGGATGCCGCCGCTGGTGAGGACTTTGTCGCCGGGCCGCACGGTCTTGAGCATCGTGGCATGTTCCTTGGCCTTTTTCTGCTGAGGCCGGATGAGGATGAAGTAGAAGACAACAATGAGCAGGGCGAGCGGAACGAAGCTGGTCCAAGCGGGCGGCGCTTCCTGACCAGGCTTGGCCGGCGGTGACATCGCCAGAATCGTATGCGTGCAGTTCAAATCCATAATTTAATAAAGTGAGCGCCCAATCTAAGGAAGCCCACGCGTTTGGCAAGCGTTATGAGCGCGGAATCCGCGCCGTGAAAATAAAATAGCTTTGCGGAAACGAGTTTGCGCGATAAACTGTCGGCAGGCGACAACTCGTGAACTGATGATGAACCCGTTTTTCAGCTTACGGATGCGCTTGATGGTCACCGTCCTTGTGGCGATCACGCCGGCGTGGGTGCTGATGTATTTCACCGACCTGCCGTGGACGGGATTTCTCATGGGGTTGCTGGCGTTGGGGGCGGCGTGGTTTGGTGGCGAGCGGTTCGTCCTGCGGCAGGTGCGGGTAATCCTTGAGACGACCCGCAAGTTGAGCACCGGCGACCTGACCAGCCGGACGCAATTGGATAAAGCGCGCGGCGAACTGGGAGAACTGGCGCGGGCGGTGGACCGCATGGCGGAGTCGCTCCAGGCCCGCGCAAAACAGAGTGAAGACGCCGAGCACACCCTGCTCCACCGCGCGCTGCAACAAACCGTGGTGAGCGCGCTCGGCCAGTTCGCACTCATCAACATTGATTTCAACGCTTTGCTGGAGCAGGCGGTCATGCTGGTTTCGCAAACCTTGGAGGTCGAGTTCTGCAAAGTGCTGGAGTTGACCCCCGACGGGCAGCAACTCTGGTTGCGCGCAGGCACGGGCTGGAAGGAAGGGCTGGTCGGTACGGCTACCGTGGCCTCGGATCGCGAATCGCAGGCCGGCTACACGCTGAACCGTGGCGAGCCGGTGGTGGTGGACGACTTTCAGCGTGAGACGCGCTTCAAAGCACCGCCGCTGCTCGTCGAACACGGCGTGGTGAGCGGCGTCAGTGTCGTCATTGCCACGCGCCAACGACCTTATGGCGTCCTGGGCGCACACACCGCCCGGGCGCGGAATTTCACCGGCGACGAAGTCCATTTCATGTTGTCGGTTGCCACCGCGCTGGGCATGGCTGTCGAGCGGTTACGCACGGAGGCCGAATTGCACAAGCTCGCAACCTTTGCCCAGCTCAATCCCAATGCCGCTCTCGAACTGTCGCCCGACGGCACCATCACCTACTTCAACGACGCCGCGCTCAAACTTGCCTTGTCCGCCAACCAAGAGCATCCGCGCGCGGTGCTGCCGGCGAACGTGGTGGAAATTGTGCAGACCAGCCTCGCCACCAGTCAGAGCCGCGAGCGGCTCGAATCCCAAGTCGCAGGCCGCACATTGTCCTGGTCGTTTCATCCGGTCGCCGCCAGCCAGGTCGTGCATTGCTACGTGCAGGACATCACCGATCAGTTGAATCTGGAGGCGCAGTTGCGCCAGTCACAGAAGATGGAGTCCATCGGCCAGCTCGCCGCCGGCGTGGCGCACGACTTCAACAACATGCTCACGGTTATTCAAGGCCACGCGGACATTTTGATGGCCCGGCCAAATTTGCCGCCCGAACATTACGACTCCGCGCAAGCCGTCTATTTCGCCTCCGAACGCGCCGCCAGCCTCACACGGCAGTTGCTCATGTTCAGCCGGAAGAATGTCATGCAACGCAAGCTGCTCGATTTGCGCGAAGTCATCAGCAACATGACCAAGATGCTCAAACGCCTGCTGGGCGAAACCATCACGCTGGAATTCGATCCCCCCAAGGATTTGCCCCTCATCCAAGGCGACCCAGGCATGATGGAGCAGGTCATTATGAACCTGGCCATCAACGCGCGCGACGCCATGCCCGGCGGCGGCAAACTTGTTATCCATGTCAATCCGGTGGAAATCGCCGGCGACTATCTCCAAATCCACCCGGAGTCGCGCGTGGGACATTTTGTCTGCCTGCGCGTCACTGACAACGGTGTCGGCATGGACACAATCATCATCAACCGCATCTTCGAGCCGTTCTTTACCACCAAGGAAGTCGGCAAAGGCACCGGCCTCGGTCTGGCCACCGTCTATGGCATCGTCAAACAACATGAAGGTTGGATCGAAGTTGCCAGCCAGGTCGGCCAGGGAAGCACCTTCAACGTTTTCCTCCCTGCCAGCAACGAGGCGGCGCAATCGGGCAAGACCGTCACCGATCCCACGGCATTCGTGCGCGGCGGCACCGAAACCGTGCTCGTCGTCGAGGATGAACCGGTGTTGCGCGACATGGCTCATGTCATTCTGGAGGAATTCGGCTATTGCATCCTCAGCGCGGGCACGGGCAGGGAAGCGCTCACCGTCTGGGAAAAACATCAAGGAAAGATTGACCTGCTGCTGACCGACGTGGTCATGCCTGATGGCATGTCCGGCGTCGAGTTGGCTGAAGAGCTTCTGGCTTGCAAACCCACCCTCAAAGTCATCTTCAACAGCGGTTATCCCGTGGACGAAATGAACGAGGCGTTCCTGGCCCGGATCAACGCCCGCTTTTTGCAAAAGCCCTACACCCGCACCACCCTCGCCCGCGCCGTGCGGCAGACCCTCGACGGGAAAAACCCCCAGTAAGAACGTCCCGGCTCAGGCACGCCGGGCCTCTGAGGCCCAGCATGCAACTAGTGTAGTGTTCGGTAAATAAGGGATCATAACTGCGGCGCACGCGCCTGAGCTGCGCGCGCCCTGGAAATCTTAGCCAAAATCTCCTCACCTTTCT
>JALOTT010000041.1 GCA_025457745.1 Verrucomicrobiota bacterium | reverse complement strand
GGGGTTATGCTGGGCGCTTCCGATGCGTCACTTCGTCGCCTTTCATGATTTTCAGAGCATATTCTATATTGGCATTCCGCTTGTATTTTTTTTCATGCTGGCACAGCTTGCCGAAAAGGCATCCAAAGGTTTTATTATCGGGTCGGCAGGGGTGGCGCTTCTCTTTTTTTGTTTTTCCAGTATTACTCTAAACATCAGCAAGGCCGGTGTTGACTGGGTGCTTGTGACTGACAACCACAAGATCGTTGCCGACGGTGACTTCCAAATGTTGTCTGTACCCGTTGGCAATTGCTTCCCGGTTGGGAAGTTAAGTATCGACTTTCGGAAACTCAGTGCTCCCTCGCATTATCGCCTTAAAGTCGGCATGTTCTCGATTTCGAACGGAGCAAGCGTCTTTGTGCGGGCCACGTCGGGCGAAGTCGAAAACCCGGAAAGCCAGTCCAGGCAGCTTTTCCTCAACGACTGGGACATCTGGGTCTATCCTCCTGCCGTGGACACTTCTGTGGCGGCGGGCGTCACCGTGGCCAATGAGTTAAGCGACACGGCACTGGCGGCGCTGACCTCCGGTGGCAAGGTGTTGTTGCTCATTCCACCTCAGCGCATCGCGCCGGACAAAAGGCGCGGCAAAGTCGCGCTCGGTTTCTCCAGCATCTTCTGGAACACCGCCTGGACGCAGCAGCAACCGCCACACACGCTGGGCATTCTCTGCGACCCGAAGCACCCGCTCTTCGCCGAGTTCCCGACCGAGTTCCACAGCAACTGGCAATGGTGGTATCTCGTCTCGCGCGCCGGGGCGATGATCCTCGACGACTTCCCGCTGGCGCTTCGGCCCACGGTGCAGGTGATTGACGACTGGGTCACCGCCCGGAAGCTGGGGTTGGTGGTGGAAGGAAAATTCGGCGCCGGCAAACTGCTGATTTGCGGCGTTGACTTGGAAAATGATCTGGCAAGCGACCCGGTGCGCCGTCAATTCCGCCACAGCCTGTTGCGTTACATGGCGAGCGACCGCTTCTCGCCGCAGCACGCCGTCACGGTCGAGCAGGTGCGCGGTTTGATGGTGCCGGCCTCGACGTTGAGCAGTGTGGGCGTGCGTTCGTTCCACGCCGACAGCGAGGAAGCGGGCTTCGAGGTTGGACGGGCGATTGACGGCGACGCGCACACTTTCTGGCACACGGCCTTCAGGGACTCGCAGCCCGGCTTCCCGCACGAATTTAGGCTGCGCTTGGATCAACCGTTCCGCCTGGCTGGGTTCAGCCTGCTGCCCCGGCAGGACGGCAACCACAACGGCTGGATCAAGGATTACGCGTTTTACGTGAGCATGAACGACCGCGATTGGGGCGAGCCGGTGAACCACGGCGCGTTGAGCGAGGATGGCAATTTGAAGACGGTGACATTCGCCGCACCGGTAACCGCCCGCTACATTCGTTTTGTGGCGCTCAGTTCACACAACGGCCAGCCTTTCGCCGCCGTCGCGGAATTTGATGTGGTCGAGGCTGCGCCCTAAAGGATTCATCCCCAAATAACAGCACCCGACATCGTTCCTCCCAACCAACCTAGTGGTTCGCGACGCTGCTCGCGTTCGCGCTGAACGCGTCGCTCCCGGCGTGCGCCGCCGAAACAATGTGGCTCGACTCCGACGATCTCACCACGATGCACCAGGGCTGGGGCGCGCACAGTTCCTTACATGACGACTATGCTGTGAATGGGTTCCTGCATTGGATCGGCAACAGCAGTTGGTGGATCATCGAAACCATCGAATCATACAACGGCGCGAGATACCTCTCATTACGTGAACTCGCCCGCTCAAGATCATAGTCAACAATAAGCGAACGATTAATTGGCAGCCCCATCGCCTCCTCACGATACTTCTCCACCCAAGCCAGCATCTCGGCCGAAGTTATGTCCGCACCGTTGCCGACGAAAATGATGGAGCAAAGCGCGTCTGATTCCTACGCAATGTTCGAAATCGAACCGAAATAATTCGATGTCAAAATGTGGGGCGAATCGCTACATCGTGTGCATGAATATCGAATCAGCCATGAACCGCCGCTCATTTCTGAAAACCAGTCTCGCGGCGGGCGCCGCTTTTGCCGTGATCGGCGTCCACCGCGCGGAGAACTCAACGCGCTATCCGTGAGAATAGCGCACGATGCCCGGCCACGAAGCGATAAGCGCGCTCAGCAAGGTTCGCAAAGACGGGTGATTGTTGATACCAGCGAAGCGGGCGTCCCTTGGCCGGGTTGTGTGCAAGGGCCCGGAATGCGGCTTCTGCGCCGAAGAACACCGCGCCGTCGGGTTCGATGAGGTGGACGGAAGTCGCAAAGTTTTCGCGCGGCACTTCGGGGAATTGTTGGGCCACGCGCGAGTCCTGGAAGGGAAGGTATTCGACGCGGTCGCCGGTGGCCTGTTGCCAGCGGCGAATCCAGCGCGCGCAGAAGTTGCAATCGCCGTCGAAGAACATCAGCGGCTTCGGCGGCGGCGCGGCCACGTGCCGGTCCAGTTTCATGGCGAGGTGGAAACGTTCAAAACCTCAAGCTCAAAGTGCAAGGGGGTTCAAAACACTTAGTGATCAACAATCTGCTCGAAAAACTGACTGGGGAATTCCACGCACCGGATCACTTGACGGCGTAACTGGACACGCGCCAGTTCAAGTCCTCGCCGAGAATCAAAGTGGTTTTCTCGACCGCCGCCGGTTTTCGTTCAAACGCGGCATCGTATCTCAAGATCACGTATTCGCCTTCGGGCGCGCCGGGCAATTCCTTGGAGTATTCGGCAGACTTTAGCTTGCGTGTGGTGAACTTGCCGAGTGGTTTGCGGATTTCTTCCACCGTGGATTTCCATTTGCGCTTGCTGATTTTCTTTTTGAAGCCCGGCGACATCTTTTCCCAGCTCTCCACAAATCTTCCCGCGTCCACGAGCGCGAGCCATTCGGCGGCGGCGGGTTGGGCGGCATCCTCGGGTCGCGCCTCTACGCCAAGCGCGCCGCCGTGCGGCAGGCAAAGACTCACCACGAATAACAACGGGACGATAAACTTGTTCATGGCCACACGTTTTAGCAGCGCCAACGGGAAATGCAACTTTTGTCGCGCCGGCAAGCTTTCATGAAAGATTGCTCATTGGGTTGCCTGCCCGCCAATCCCCGCTACACTCCGTTCGTGATTCGCAACATCATCTTCGACTGGTCGGGCACGTTGGTGGACGACCTGCCCGCCGTCTGGCAGGCGACCAACTACGTGCTGGCCCAGGCGAACCGCGCGGAGATGACGCTGGAACAATTCCGCGCGGAGTTTCAACTGCCCTTCACCACGTTTTACGACAAGCACACGCCGCATGTCCCGCTGCCGCAACTCGAAGACTGGTTTCACACGCGTTTCAAACAGGTGCAGGACTCGGTCTGTGCGTTGCCGTACGCAGGGCGGTTCATTGAATTCTGCCGGGCGCACCAACTGCGCACGTTTCTCCTGAGCACGGTGCGCCAGGATCATTTCGACGTTCAGCACCGCGGCAGCGGCTACGGCCACTTTCTCGAAAAGTCCTATCTCGGCGTCTGGGACAAGCGGCAGAAGATTCACGAAATCATCGAGGATAACAAACTGCAACCCGATGAGACCCTGTTCATCGGCGACATGCAGCATGACATCGAAACCGCGCGGCATGGGGGCATCCATGCCTGTGCTGTGCTCACGGGTTACAACACGCTCGAACAACTCCGCACCGCGCAGCCCGACCTGATCGTGGAACACCTCGGGGAACTGCGTGAAATTCTCGAACAAAACGAGCTGCATCTCAAACCGCAGGTGAAAAGGTTTGAAGAAGCCCATCCGCCCATCGTCACCGTGGGCGCGCTGATTTTCAACGACGCAGCCGAGGTGCTGATGATTCGCACGCACAAATGGTCGAACCTTTGGGGCATTCCCGGCGGCAAGGTAAAATGGGGCGAGCCGTCCGAAGACGCCTTGCGCCGCGAGGTCAAGGAGGAAACCAACCTCGACATCACGGACATCGCGTTCGTACTGGTACAGGATTGCATCCGGTCAAAAGAATTTTATCGCGACGCGCATTTTGTTTTGTTGAACTACACGTGCCGTTGCGCCGGTTGTTTGGAAGTGACGTTGAACGACGAGGCGCGGGAGTTTCGGTGGATTTGCCTCGACGCAGCCCGGCAAATGCCGATCAACGCGCCGACGCGCAGGTTGTTGGAAGCGGTGTTTGGGAAACGCCACGGTCAGGACAAGAATTGAATCATGTCGAAAATCAACATCATTGACCTGGAAGTTTTCATTAACGTGGGCGTGCCCGATGAAGAGCGCGCCAAGCCGCAGCGCCTGTTGCTGACGGTGGAAATGGAATTTGATTTTTCGTCCGCGGCCATCAGCGACCGCGTCACCAAGACGATTGATTACTTTGCGGTTGCGCAACACCTGCTGAAATTCGGCGAGGGGCGCACTTGGAAGCTGATCGAGAAGCTCGCCGCGGACGTGGCGGACGAGGTTTTGTCCAAGTTCCACCCGCAAGGCGTGGCGGTGGAAGTGAAGAAGTTTCCGATCAAGCAGGCGCGTTACGTTGCTGTCAGTCTCACCAAAGGCCGCACCGGCCCGGGCATGATCAAGAAGACGGCGTGGGGCATCCAGTGATGTAAGTTTGCAACTGGTGAATCGTCGAGCTTTGGGCGCTGATGATCCAGTTTACCAGGTCGCCGATCGAAATGACACCCGCGACTTTCCCCCCGTCCAGCACGGGCAAATGCCGCACGCGATGCTCCGTCATCAGCCGGAGACATTCGTCCACGGTGTGCTCCGGCGTCACGTGAATCACCCGGCCGGACAGAATTTCGCGCACGAGCGTGTCCTTCGAAGACCGGCCTTTGAGCGTGACCTTGCGCGTGTAATCGCGCTCGGAAATGATGCCCACGAGTTTGTCGTTCTGCGTGACCAGCAGCGCGCCGATGTTTTTGTCGGCCATCAACTGAATGGCGTCAAACACGGTCGCATCCGGCGAAATCGTCCAAGTCGCCGGGCCTTTGTGGCCGAGAATTTCCCGAATGGTGCCAACAGGTGTCATGCGTAAACACTTTAGCACGCGTGTTCGGGAATGGAACACAATTTTTTGTTCCGCAGGCTTTGGCCGGGAGCGCCGGTTCAAAGATCATCCACCGGAGTTTCCGGGTTGGAGTTTGTTCCCGATTTGAAACCTGGAGTTTGAAATTCCGGGTTTCCCGAAGCGAAACATTGCCTATCCATCGCGCGCAATTTCCAACCTGATTTGCCAACCGTCAACGTCGCCGCGCCATTGAAGCGGGTGTAGAGCACGGACGCGCTTTGTTTTGCCAGTCGTTCGCGCAGGCGCGGACTGGCGCGTTTGGTCGCCGGAAATTCGGAGTCCGCCACGATGATGAGTCGCGGTTGGATCGCATCCAGCAGCGCGTCGCATAACGGCTCGGTTTGTTCCGGCAACCCCGCCACCACGATGTCCGCGCGCAAATCACGTTGACGCGCGAGCAGCGCCTCCTGACCGGGCCGACCCAAATCTGAAAGCAGCAACATGCGCGTGCCGTGAAATTCACCAAGCATCACAAGCGCATTATCGTCGGCTTGCAGGAACTTGTCGCCTGCCTCCGGATGCAGCACGCGCCACACGCCCGCTTCATCGCCGCGGTGCAGGATGTGGCGGCGGCCCGGCGTTTGTTCCAGGTTCGCCATGAGGTCGCGATACTTCGCGGATCGGAAACGGATCGGACTGGTGTAGATTTCGCCGACGCCGAAAAGCTCGTTCAGTGTCTCCGTGCCGCCAACGTAACGAAGGTCACCGTGCGTGAGCAGCAGGCGTGGGACGCGGTTCACGCCTTGCGCTCGCAGAAACGGCTTGGTTGCGAACTCGACGGCGTTGGTGTTGCCGCAATCAATGAGCCAATCGTCTCTTTGCCCCGGGCCATCCACGAACACGCTGTGCGCGCCGTTGAGCGGGAGGATGGTGAGTTGAAACTCAGCGCGGGCTTTTTGCCAGTGCCAGAGAGAAAACGCGGCCACAATGCCAATTGCCACGATGGACCGAACGCGGGGCTGGCGTGCGAACAGCCAGCCGCTCAACACCCCGATGAGCAAGGCATAATAAACCACAAAACCAGCCAATGGCGGCGATGGTACGTAGCGATACGCGCCCGGCAACAGCGTCGCCCAGTGGCTGACCTTTGTCATTGCCAGCATCCAGAACCAGCCGCTGTGGTTAAATAGCTCGGTGGCCCACGGCAGCCAGTTGCCGCAGATGAGGCTGCCCAGATTGCAGGCCAGTGCCGCGCTGCTCAACGGCACGACGATCAGGTTCGCCAGCAACGTCACCGGGCTGAACAGGTGGAAATAATAAGCCGTTAGCGGCAGTGAACCGAGCCACGCGGCCAGCGAGGTCGCGAACGCCGTGGTCAACCAGCGTAACGGCGTGCCAAGCCAGCGTTGCCAGCGGGGAATCAACGCCGGCGGCAGCAGCGGATCAGGCTGCAACAATCGGTCGCGAACTTTTTCCAACGGTGGCAGGAAGAGCGCGATGCTGAGGACGACGAAAAATGAGAGTTGAAAGCTGGCCTGGAAGAGCTGTTGCGGATCCCAGAGCAGAATGATGAAGGCGGCGGCGGCGAGCGAATTGAGGAGATCGCTGGGCCGTTTGAGCGACCAACCGCCGATGATGATCGTCATCATCACCGTCGAGCGAATCGCGGACGGTTGCCAGCCCGTCGCCGCGGTGTAAAACCAGATGAGTGGAATCACGACCAGCCCGCACCACGCGCGCGAAAGCTGCATCACACGCAGCAGACTCACGAGAATTCCGGCAATGAGTGCAATGTGCAGTCCGCTGATGGCAAAAATGTGCATCGTGCCGGAGCGCATGAATGGCTCGTTGACTTCATTGGTGAGCGCGGTCTTCCAGCCCAGCGTCATGGCCCACAACAGGCGGAGCGAGGCATCCTCGTTTGGCAGACCCCGCGCCAGGATGCGTTGCGACCACGCGAGAAAGCGATCCGAGAGCGGTGGCGAAATCCGGCCACCGGGAAGAACCAGCCACGCGTTTGTCGAATTGGCTTTGAGTTGAAAATAAATTCCCTGCCGTGCGAGGTAGGTCCGGTAGTCGAACAAACCATCCACCACCGGCGATGCTGGACGCGCGAGAATGCCGGTAATCTCCACCGTCCGGCCTTGGAAGAAATCGTCCGATAGCGCGCCCATCGTGCTGACGACGATGGGGCCGGTCGCCGGCTGCCAGTTTGTTCCCCGACGCAGTTCCGTGACCTGAATCTGCGCTAATGTCCGCCACGACTCCTCTTCGTCACGCACGAACACGCGCAGGCTGGGCGTTTCGGTGAGCGTGCCGCGCACCGCGACCAGTGCCGCGTGGTCGTTCATCAGGCGCCGCAAATCGTGCGGCGAAATCATTGCGGTGCGGGAAACGAGATTGGTCCAGCCGAGGAGGATGAGCAGCGGCCACAGCAAATGCGGTCTGGCGCGCGACCAGACCAACGCCAAGGTGAGCGCGGTGAATGTGACCAGAAAAAGAGCGAACAGCGGCGGCTGAAAAAACTCCGCCAATAGCAATCCGCCGCCGTAAATCAATGCCACGAGTCCAAGGGGACGCTTCATTCGCCGTCGGGGTCAGAGATCTTCGACCAGATCGCGCACGCGCACGCCAAGCGCCTTGGCAATTCTCACCAGCGCATAAACACTCGCCGCTTCTTCTCCACGCTCAAGCTCGCCAACATAAACCGGATGCAGGTCGGCCTTTTCAGCCAGTTTTTCCTGGCTCAAGCCTGTGCGTTTTCTGAATCGGCGTATGGACTCACCGATGATTCTTTGATGTCGTAAAGCCGCGGACACGCCTTTTCAAACAAACAGGAAGTAGTCGTCGGGGACACAGTGAATAGCCCTTTATTTTCTTCTTGCCATGTTTTGGCGTTTGGTTTAGAAATGGCTCCAGAAGTTCGGGAGAGATTTGTTTTGACCGCCTGTCCGGGTTTCTTCCGTGGAAAGGTCAAATGAAAATGATGCGAGAATCGTTCGTCGGCTGTTTGGTTGTTCTTCTCTGCCACTGTCTGTTCCCATGTGTCGCGCTGGCCGCGCCGCGCGAGCCGTGGCCGCCGTTGCCGGAATTTGCGCCGGTGCTGTTTCACGAAAGCTTTGACGGGATTTATGGTTATGGCATGACCAACACCGCGTGGGTTGTTGCCGATTACGGCACGCTGATGGAGTCCTGGTCGGCGTATGCCCTTGAGCGCGCGGGCAAAGTCACGCCGTTCGTGGTGCCGGGGCTGGACTCCGCCGGGCACACCAACGTCGCGTCCGAGGGCGCGCTGCGGTGGTGGGTGAAGCCGTATTGGTCCTCAGCGCCCGAGGGCAAGGGTCCGGGCACGGACGCCCGCTTGGTTGAATTGGCGGTGGTGGGCGGCAAACAGGCGGCGGCGGTCTGGTGGCTGCAAGTCAACCCGGACGGCACGGTGGTATCACTCATTGAGCAGGGCGACACCGGTCCGGTCACGTTGCTCAAAGCCGAGATTTGCTGGCCAGCCGGGCAGTGGCATCAAATCGTCCTGAATTACGGCGGCCAGACCGCCTTGGCGATTGACGGAGAAATAGTCGCGAAAGGCGACGGCCCCGTGAAGGTGCCGCCCAAAGTCGCGGCGTTGGTTATGGGCAGCCGCTTGACCGGGGCGGACAGTATCGGGGGCGAACTTGAGGAACTATTTACCTTCTCACGCCCGTTGGAAGTGGCGTTTCATTATGCCGCACTCAAAGACCAGGCGGCGCTTGGCCCCGTCTCGCCGGAAGAAGAACAAGCGTTGGCCGAAGCCAGAGCCAAGTGGCAGGCCGGGCACGAATCCGGCGGCGGCAATCCCCTGATGCTGCGGTTGGTGGGCGGCACGAGCGAGTGCATCACGAACGTGCCGGTCTATATCACGAACATTGTTTCGTCGTTCGACACGAACTCGGGCTGCACGGTCATGTTTGACATTCAAGGCAGCTATGACGGCACGACCACGACGCTTTACGACGTGTTCATGACAACCAATCTCGTTGGCGACGGGGCTACGGGTTCTCAATGGGTATGGCTGGAGCAAGGGCCGAGTTGCTCGACGTACCAATACACGAACCAATCGGATGCGATGAGCTACTACATTCTTGGGACCCCGCTCGACTCCGACGGCGACGGGCTGACCGATGCATACGAGAAACTCGTTTCAAAAACTAATCCGTCACTTTGGGACACGGACGGCGACGGCTTGTCGGACGGGTGGGAAGTGGCCCACGGCATGAATCCGAACGTGAATGAGAGTGCGCAGACCTCGGGTCGCATCAATTATCAGTATGACGCGGCTGGATGGTTGCGGGTGGTTTCGGGCATATGGGGCGAGGGCATCACGCTCGACGCCGAAGGGAACGTGCAACAACTGCCGTAAACAAGGAGGGAACGATGAAAACAAAAAGATTTCTGATTTTGGGTCTGCTGGTCGTCGCTGCTATCTGCCAAGCGCAGGACGAAATCGCCGAACCGGGTTGGTTTCAAGCCAAACAATGGTCGCGGCCGTTTTATTTGCCTGACGAAAATGCCGCTCAAGGTTCAGAGTCATTAACGCCGGACGGAGCAAACGGCCTCTTGGACGCGCAGCCTGCCGAGAGCATTGCGGAAGCGGCCACGCCGGAAATTCAGGCGCTCGCGGACGGATTGGGAAACGACCCGGTGAGGATTTTCAACTACGTTCACGATCACATCCGGCATGTGCTTTATTTCGGATCGAAGAAGGGAGCGCAACTGACGCTCCTAGAGCGTAGCGGGAACGATTTTGATCAAAGCGCATTGCTGGTCGCGCTGTTAAGGGCGGCGGGATATACCAATTCGGGCTATCAATTCGGCTGGATGAAGCTTCCCTATGACAGCTTCGATGAGACGCACCGCGACCTTCGCCACTGGCTGGAACTGAGCTTGGTCAACACGAACTGGCTTTCGACATCGAACTACCTATTTGACCTGTTCTACACAACACGCGGATATCCGACGGTAGCTACTTACCCGCAGTGGGGCACGAACACCTGGGCCTTTCAGCGCGTGTGGGTGACGCTGTCCATTGGCTCGACCAATTACTATCTCGATCCGGCGTTCAAAGTGAGCGAGCCGATTGCCGGTCTAACGGACCTTGCCTCGGCCATGGGATTCAGCAGCAACGGATTGATGAGCGCCGCCGCCGGGACCGACACGGGCAATTATGTAACCAACTTAAATGAAGCTGCCCTGCGCGGCACCTTAAAGGGCTACACGACAAATGTTCTGAATTATTTGCAAAGCAATTATCCCAACGCCACGGTGGCGGAGATTTTGAGCGGCTGGCGGATTGTCCGCTCGACGAATACAACGCTGAGCCAGAGTTTGTGGTTTCCCACCTACGAGTGGGGCGGCACGATGCCGATCCTCAATTGGGTCAACCAGCCGACCAACCTGATGGCCAGCATGGCGATCACCTTTGCGGCCACGAACTACCAGTGGTTTATCCCGCAACTCCAGGGACAACGCCTGACGCTGACGTTCGCCACGAATGGCTTGGCGCAACTCTGGCAGGATGACGCGCTGTTGGCGGAGAAGGCAACGGGTGGATCGAGTCGCACGACCAACGTGGTCTTGAGCGTCAACCATCTGCTCGGCCATTGGGATTACGGGAACAACGTATATGTGGACGGCACGAATTCAGACCACGTGGTCACGACGGCTTACCAGCGCACCAATGCAACCTACAACTTGCTCTACGCCTTTGAGCCGGATTGGAGTTGGCTGCGGTCACGACAGCGGCAACTGGATGATTACCGACAGCAAGGCTTGGCCGATGCGTCCCGGCAAGTGGTGAGCGAGACGTTGAACATCATGGGTTTGAACTGGCAATTGCAGAGTGAATGGGCGGGCCGGACGCTGGCTTCGCAGTTGGACATCACGAGCCAGTTTTACCATCGCATGGGCCGCATGGCGCAGGAGAACGGAAAAGGATACTACGTTGACGCCTACATGATGGGGGTGGGAATAATTTCCAAAGGCGGGAATGACGCCGTTCACGGCGACCGGACGGACCGATTCGTGGATTTGTTCTCCTACTTTATCAGCGCATTGGAGCACGGGCTGATTGAGCAACTGCAATCGAGTAATTTGGTGGCGGCGTCCACGGTGAAAATGCTTCAAGTGGCCAGCACGAATGGCCAGCCAATCTATCTGGCCAGCAGCACCAACTGGACAACGGGCTATAACGTCAGGAGCAAGCTGGTCAACTATACAAATTTAACCACGCTGGATTACTACATCAGTTCAAACTACTTCTTATTGCTGCCGCAAAATGGTTCCAACCATGTTGCCGGGACCGGCAGTTGGGCTGGTTACGGGTATGTCGCACGCGGACAGTTGGGAAGGATCATGAGCATTGGTGGTGGATATTTTGGCGGGCACGTGTCTTATCCTTGGGCCAACATTGACACCCCGGCCGTGGGCGTCTTTGGCTACAGCCAGCCGCAGTATTTCAATCCCTCCTCGCCGCTGGTGCCCTTCGCGAACGGGGCCGATCCTGTGAACATGGCGGACGGATCGTTCCGCCTCAACGCCAACGATCTCTCGCTGGGCGGGGCGGAACCGCGAGGAATTGCCTTGTCTCGAAACTACAATCCGACACGCCGTCACCATAATTTTGCGGGCATGGCCAACGGCTGGGTGCATAATTACCACCTGAAGGTGGCGGAAGTGGCCGCTCCCGAAGCAGGTTTGGGGGAGACAACCCCGGCCCAGATGGCACCAATGCTCGTGGCCACAGTTTCAACGATTGGCATCTACAACGATCTCCAGCCAACTCCCAAGAACTGGATGGTGACGGCGTTAATTGCCAAGTGGGGCGTTGATCAACTCGTGAAGAACGGCGTCTCCATCTCGCTCGGCGGGGATACCATCCAGTTTGTGCAGCAGCCCGATGGTTCTTTCACGCCGCCCGCCGGAAACACCATGACGCTGCTCAAAACCAACTCGGTCTATCAGCTACAGGAACGCCACGGCAACACTTTCCTCTTCGACCTGGCGGGACGCCTTACAAACATTGTGAACCAATACAGTCAACCGCTGACTGTGACCTATAACGCCAGCAATTGGGTCGCCACGGTCAAGGACTGGAAGAACCGTACCCTCACGTTCAACTACACCGGCACCCCGCAACGACTCACGTCGGTTTCCGACAGTGAAGGGCGTTCCGTCGCCTACGGCTACAGCACGACCTACAGCAGCGCGGGTGATCTTGCGTCCGTGACCGACCCGGAAAACAAAACCAGCGCGTTTATTTACGACGCCAACCACCAGATGATTGCCACGCTCAACGCGCTGAATCAAACCGTCGTCAGTAATCGCTATGATGATTTCGGGCGGGTGATCGAGCAATACAGTCAGGGCGACACAAACCAGACCTGGCGTTTCTTGTGGTCGGGCTACGAGAACATTGAGATGGACCCAGCGGGTGGTCAACGGACGTTTTTTTACGACGACAAGCACCGGCTGACTGGCGAACGGAATGCGCTGGGCAATCTGAATCTGACGTTTTACGACGGACAAGATCATGTCGTGCTGACCGTCTCGCCGTTGAACGAAACGAACCGCTTCGTTTTTGACGGCAACCACAACCTCACGCAATCCCTTGATCCGCTCGGCTTCACCAACCAATTCTTTTACGATGGTCAAAACAATCTGTATCGCTCGGTGGACTCGCGGGGCAATCCCTCCACTTTTGGCTACAACCCCAAGTTCCAACTGACCGGCTCGACCAATGGCGCGGGGGATTGGGTGAGCTTCGACTATAATTCTGACGGCACCCTTCACACGCGCACCGACCCCGGTGGCACGACTAGTTATGGCTACGATTCGTTCGGGCAATTAAGCAGCGTCACGTACCCGGGCAGCCTCGGCGGCGAAACCTACGGAAACAACACGCGCGGCGACGTGACCAACCACACCACCCCGCGCGGATTCGCGACCAGTTTCCAGTATAACAACCGCCGCGAACTCACCAACACCATTGCGCCCACCAACGTCACGGCCAAGGTTGCCTATGATGCCGCCGGCAACGTGGCGGCAACGACCGATGCGCGCGGCTTTACCACAACCAACGCTTGGAGCGCCACGCGCAAGTTGCTCATCACCGCCCTGCCCGCCACGCCACAAGGCACGCCGGTCATTACCAATGGCTACGACTCGCGCGATTGGTTGACACGCACCATCAATCCGTTGCAACAACCGACGCTCTACACCAATGACGTTGCGGGGCGTTTGGTCGCGGCGACCGATCCGCTCTTGCGAACAACTTTGTTTGGCTACGATGCTGACGGGCGGCGCACTGCCACGACGAACGCGGCTCTGGAAGCGACAAGGCAAGAATGGAGCAAACGGGGCGAGCTAACGAAACACACGGACGGGGCGACCCACACCGTGCTTCGCGTGTACGACGAAACGGGCAACCAAATCATCCTCACCAATCGCAACGGCAAGAAATGGCAATTCCAATTTGACGGCGCGAATCGCCTGACCAACACGATCACGCCGATGAACCGGCAGATGGCGCAGACGTGGAATAGTCGCGGCTTGCTGGCTTCGGTAAAAGAACCTAGCGGCGACACCGCAACGCTGGCTTACGACCCGAAGGGCCGGTTGACAAACCGCACGGACAACGTGGGAGCGATCACGTACCGCTACGATGCCAACAACAATGTTACGAATATCGTCGAGGCTGGGAAAACCAACGCGTGGACTTACGATGCCTATGACCGTGCGGCCAGTTACCGCGACGCGGATGGCAACCTGATTCAATATCGGTATGACGCCAACGGCAACCTGACAAATCTGATTTATCCGGGCAACCGAACGGTCGCTTACGCTTACGACAGTTTGAATCGTTTGACGAACGTCACGGATTGGGCCAGCCGCCAGACCAGCATCGAATACGATCTTGCCAGTCGGGTGAAGAAGATCACGCGGCCTAACGGCACAATCCGCGAGATCAATTACGACACGGCGGGACAGAGTACCAACATTGTGGAGAAGATGTCCTCGGGCGTGCCGATTGCATTTTTCAAGTTGAACTTCAACGCCGCGGCGCGAGTGGAATGGGAATTTGCCGCGCCGTTGCCGCACGCCTACACCCCGCCGTCGCGCACGCTGAGCTTTGACGACGATAATCGCCTCGCCACATTCAACGGCAATGGGGTGGCGAACGATCTCGACGGCAATCTGACGGGCGGGCCGCTGACGAACTACGCGTTTGCCGCCTACACGTATAACGCGCGAAATCGTCAGACCGGGACGTTTTTCTCGGCGGCCGTGAAGTGCAGCTACGGCTACGACCCGGCGGGCCACCGGACCTCCCTGACCGACCTCGCCAGCGGTGAAGTCACGCGCTTCGTCGTCAACCCCAACGCCACCCTCTCGCAGGTGCTGATGCGCGTGAAGGGCGGCGTGACGAATTACTACATTTACGGCTTGGGCTTGCAGTATGAGATCACGGAGACGGCCACCACGACGAACACGCTGACGTATCATTATGATTATCGCGGCAGCACCATCGCGCTGACGGACGGCAGCGGCAACGACACTGACCGTATCGAATACTCGCCCTACGCGGCCACCACGTATCGCAGCGGCACGAACGACACGCCGTTTCTCTACAACGGACGTTACGGCGTGCAGACGGATCCCAACACGCTGCTCTACATGCGGGCGCGCTACTACAACCCATATTTGTGCCGGTTCCTAAATGCCGATCCGTCCGGCTTCTCCGGCGGCTTGAACTTTTACGCCTACGCCGACGGCAACCCTATCTCGTTGCTTGATCCGTTTGGGCTGGGAGCAGTTGGAGAAAACGGCGGCGGATCGTGGTTCCAAGAATGGAAATACCAACTGAGCAATGCGTTGGGAGACATGGAATGGAATGACCGGCAAAATTATCTTGCAGCACAGGCAAATCCAACGCCTGTCTGGCAGGGAATCGCCAATGAGCTTCCGTATGTGGGAAGCTTCTTGGAAGCCGGTCAGGCGGTCTGGAACGGGGATCCGGACGCAATGAACCGGGCAAGCGACCGCCTCTTGGCAGAGGGAGTAATGGGTTTATTCACTGCCGGAACTGCTAAACTGTTTGGCACGCCGACCGCAGAAACGGGAGCGCTGCGAGCTAATCCCGCTGAACTACGACTCCCTCCGACTCGGATTGAAGGGGCTGATCCCTTCAAGCTCGCAAATCAAATCAGACAATACGGAACTTCGACGGAGGGAATGCCCGCGATAGAAGTTACACGAGGCGCAGATGGTCTGTTGAGAATTAACGATGGTGTCACAAGGGCGACCCGAAGCGCAATGATTCCAGGAACTACGGTTCCAGTTCAGGTGATCGAAGAAAATT
>JALOTT010000040.1 GCA_025457745.1 Verrucomicrobiota bacterium | reverse complement strand
AATTTCTCGCCCACAATATTTTTGAGACGGACGGTCTTCTGCTTGGCGAAGGGATGATGCGGATGACAGATTAACACCAGCGGGTCCTTGCGCAAAGGAACGATTTCCAGCTTCGCCTCCTTGTGGGGATAGGCGACCAATCCCAGGTCCACGATGTTACCCAACACGTCTTCGTACACCTGGTTGGCGCGGCGATATTCCACATGGACGTGGACCGTCGGGTAATCTTTGAGGAAGCGTTTGATGTAGGGCGGCAAATCGTGCAGGCCGATGCTGTAAATTGTCGCCACGCGAATCGTGCCGGAGATGATGGATTTGAAAAGGCGCTCCAGTGAACTGATTTGCTGGCTGACCGCGGACTGGGTCACGCCGTTGATTTGGGCGGCCTTGGTAAAACTTTCGGTTTCCGTCAGGTCGCAGAAGACTTTTAGGCTTTCGATTTGCATAAGGGCAGTGAATCCAAAATCGAGCAGCTTGTCAATATCAGTGTGTCACGCACTTGGTGTGTTCACGGCGCGAGCCCCACCTCTGGAGCCGGATTCTAACAGCCTGCCGCGGTCACTTCCGTTTGTCGGTTGTAGGCCATGAAATAGAGCACAGGCACCGCCATGCGGCTGATGAGGAGGGATGCGATTTCGCCAGCCATCAGGGAAATGGCGAGCCCTTGAAAGATCGGGTCGGCCAGTATCACGCTTGCGCCCACGACGACCGCCAGCGCCGTCAGCAACATCGGACGGAAGCGCACCGCGCCCGCGTCCACCACAGCCTCAGCCAATGACATGCCTTCCCGCAGGCGTTGTTCGATGAAATCCACGAGAATGATCGAATTACGAACCACGATGCCCGCGCCAGCCATGAAGCCGATCATTGAAGTGGCGGTGAAGAATGCGCCCATCGCGCCGTGCGCCGGCATGATGCCGACGAGTGAAAATGGAATTGCCATCATCACAACCAACGGCGTGAGGAACGACCGGAACCAGCCGACCATCAGCACGTAGATCAACACCAGACACGCGGCAAACGCCGTGCCGAGGTCGCGGAAGACTTCGATGGTGATGTGCCATTCGCCGTCCCACTTGACCGCCGGTTCGTGATCGGTGAAGGGCTGGATGGCATTATAGATTTTGATCTGCCCCTCTCCCCGTCCGACGGGGAGAGGACCGGGGTGAGGGGTTTCGCCAGCGTTCACGAAATCGGCGGCATCCAACTTCGCAAGTGCCTTGTTCATTGCCTGAATCGCATACACCGGACTCTCGATCACGCCCGCCACGTCGCCGATCACGTAGGTCACGGGCATGAGGTTCTTGTGATAAATGCTCTTATCGGTGATGGTGCGTTCAATCGTGACCAGCTCGCGCAACGGGATCAGCGGCGTCGCGCCGGTGGCCGAGCCGGGCTCCGGCAGCGCGTTCGCGTCGCCGGAACGCACGCGCAACGCCAGCAATTCCTCCGGGCTGGTGCGGCTCGCGAGCGGCAGTTGCAGGACGATGTTCACGTCTTCTTTCTCGCGCGGCACGTGGAGCAAGTCCACGGATTGTCCACCGACCGCGATGGCGAGTGTTTGCGAAATCGTTTCCGCACTGATGCCGTGCAGCGCCGCCTTTTCCTTATCAATCACGAAACGGGTCTTAGGTTGGTCATCTTCGATGTACCAATCCGTATCCACGACGCCGGCTGTGCTCTTGAAAATCTCAATCACCTTTCGCGCCAGCGCGTGGCGGCTCTCCTCGTTCGGTCCATAAACTTCCGCCACGAGTGTTTGTAACACCGGCGGGCCGGGCGGCACTTCAGCCACCGCCACCCGCGCCCCAAATTTCGCCCCGATTTCCGCCACCCGCGGGCGGACGCGCTTGGCGATGTCGTGGCTTTGGGCCTTGCGTTCACCCTTGGGCACGAGGTTCACCTGAATGTCGGCCACGTTCGCGCCGCGCCGCATGAAGTAATGCCGGACAAGGCCGTTAAAGTTGAACGGCGACGAGACCCCGGCATAAATCTGGTAATCCGTAACCTCCGGTTCGGTGCGGACGGCGGCCGCGATTTCGCGCGCGGCCTGCGCGGTGCGTTCGAGCGCGCTGCCCTCGGGCATGTTGAGGATGATCTGGAACTCACTCTTGTTGTCGAAGGGCAGCATTTTCACCTTCACCCAGCCGATGCCGACGAGCGCCATCGCCACCAGGAGCAACCCCACGATGCTCGCAAGAAAAGTCCACCGCCACTTCGCCTGGGCAAGGAGAGGCTCCATGAAACGGCGATAGAGCTTCGTGAAGAAATCTTCCGGATGTTCGGAGTGCAAATGAACCTGCCCAGCTTCGGCTGCGCTCAACGTGCCTTCGGTGAGGCGGGAATACTTTTGACCCCAACGCAGCATCCGCACGCTCGCCCACGGCGTCACGATGAACGCAATGAGCATGGACCAGAACATCGCCGCGCTTGAACCAATCGGAATCGGGCGCATGTATGGCCCCATCAATCCACCGACGAACGCCATTGGCAATACTGCGGCAATCACCGCGAACGTGGCGAGAATGGTTGGATTGCCGACTTCACCCACCGCTTCGACGGCGATGACCGACCAGTTGCGGCCTTTGTTTTGCGGCAAGTGAAAATGGCGGACGATGTTTTCCACGACGACGATGGCGTCGTCCACCAGGATGCCAATGGAGAAGATGAGCGCGAAGAGCGTGATGCGATTGAGCGTGAAGCCGTAGAGGTAGAATACCAGCAGCGTCAACGCGAGCGTCGCCGGAATCGCCACGCCCACAATGCCAGATTCGCGCCAACCGAGCGTCAACCAGATGAGCACCATCACGCCGACCACCGCGATGCCCATGTGCAGGAGCAGTTCGTTGGATTTCTCCGCCGCGGTTTCGCCGTAATGGCGCGTGACCGAGACGGAAATGTCGGTCGGAATCACGCGGCCCTTCAGCGTTTCAACTTTGCGCAAGACTTCGTGCGCGACGGCGATGGCGTTCGCGCCGGGTCGCTTGGCGATGGAAAGCGTGACGGCAGGCTCTTCGCCCAGTTCCGTAGCCGCGTTCGTGAGAACGCGGTGGGCCGGAATCCGCGAACTGACGTTCGCGGCTACGCCGCGGCCAAACAACACGTACTGGTTCGGCTCTTCTGCGCCGTCCAAGATGGTGGCGACCTCACGCAGGTAAACAGGCTTGCCGCCATACACACCGACGACCACGTTGCCTACATCCTCCGCGTTTTGAAGGAACGCACCGGTCTCGATGACGACTTCCTTGTTTTCGCTCGTGAGTCCGCCCGCGGCGAATTGTTTGTTTGCCTGGCGCAGCATCGGCACCAAGCCGGCAGGGCTTAGGTTGCGCGACGCAAGTTTTGCCGGGTCAAGCAAGACGCGCACCTGCCGCTGCGCCCCGCCGATGAGTGTGGTTTCAGCGACGAGCGGAACTTGCTTCACCGTGTCGTCCACCTGCGCGACGAGCCGGCGCAGCGTGAGATGATCGTAGTGCGCACTGTGAAACGTGAGCGCGAGAATCGGCACGTCGTCAATGGATTTGGCCTTGATGAGCGGTGTCGAAACGCCATGCGGAATGCGATCAAAGTTCTGTTGCAGCTTCTGGTTCAGCTTTACGATGCTGCGCTCCATGTCCTCACCGACCTTGAAGCGCACGATCACGAGACTCTCCCCGGGCCGCGACGTGGAGTAGATGTATTCGACGCCGGGGATTTCCCAGAGCAGCTTCTCCATCGGGCGCGTGGCGCGCTCTTCGACTTCCTTGGCGCTGAAGCCGGGCATCGCGACAAGCACGTCCACCATCGGGACTTTGATCTGCGGCTCTTCCTCGCGCGGCAACATGACGACCGCGAAGGCGCCGAGCAGTATGGACGCGATGATGATGAGCGGGGTGAGCTTGGAATTTATGAAAGTGCGCGCGACCTTGCCGGCGAGGCCGAGTGATTCACTTGCGGGTTTCCCGGAATCGGCTTTCATGGCTTGACGGTCAGAGGCTGGCCATCAATCAGACCCGCAGGGTTCTCGACGACAACCTTTTCGCCAGCCGCAACACCCGACACCAATTCCCATTCGGAGCCGATGCGCTTGCCGGTTTTAACGAGGCGAAGCTGCGCCTGGTTGTCACTGACGACGAAAACGATCTCCATTTGGCCGCGTTGAACCACAGCGGTAGCCGGCACGCGCAGCGCAGTGGTTTCGCCCACGGGCATCGCGACGCGGCCGAACTGGCCCGCACGTAAACCGGGTTGCGCGGCCAGATCGAGTTTCACGAGAAACGTGCGACTGCCGGAATCCGCGGCGGGGGCGATTTCGCTCACAACCCCTTCAAGTTCCGTTTCCAATGCGGAAATATGGACGGGTAATTTATCGCCGAGCGTGAGCTTGCCGACGACAGCTTCAGGCACGTCGGCCTCCAGCCGCAGCGCGCGGGAATCTTCCATGTCCAAGAGTGGCTTGCCGGGTGCCGCAAGATCGCCGACATCGGCGTGCTTGCGCGTGATGACGCCGGCGAAGGGCGCGGTGACCTTGGTGTAGCTGACCATCGTCTCCGCTTCGACCAAGGCAGCTTGGGCCACGCGGGCCTTGGCCTGCGCGTTGTCGTATTCGGATTGCGCGAGAATTTTTTGCTCCAGCAGTGAGGCAAAGCGTTTGAGATCGGCCTCGGTCTGTTGCCGCACGGCCACGGCCTGATCGAGGCGCGCCTGCACTTCGCGGGCGTCAATGGTGGCGAGCAGTTCTCCCGCCTTCACCTGCTGACCCGGCACGACGAGCATCTGGTCCACCTTGCCGCTGACCTTGGCTTCGATGACCGAGCGCAACTTCGCGCGCACTGTGCCCACGACTTCCTCGGTGGCAACGCGCTTTTTGCTTTCGACCGTCTGGACTCGAACGGAGGCGGTGGGGAGCGACGACGATCTGGCGCGTTCACTTTTGTGCCCGCAGCCGACCAGGAGGAATGCAAACAGAAGCCCCGTTATGGTTGGAGTTATTCCCTTCATGGATTCAATTTTAGCGTTATCTGCAATTACCGTTGCGTGGTAACCGCCGACGTAAGGAGGCGGATCAAGAACCGCCGGAGACATCCGCTACGTGGCTCACGCCTGCTTCGTCTCACAACAACTTCCCGCGTCACGGCCCACGCCGCATTTCTTGAGGATGATTTCCAATGGACAGAAGTTCGTAAAGGACGATTGCAGCAGGTTGAAGCCGACGAACGCGGTGAACCAAAGCCAATACAGGCTGTGATAATGTGCGAGGACGAGGCTCAACAGAATGAACGCACCGGCGAACCGGCGGATGATCATATTCATCTTCATGGTGTGTTTTTGGGTTGGGGTTTAGCGGAAGCTGCCGGCGATGAGGAGTCCCAAGACGGCGCCGTAAATCGAGCTGATCCACGGATTGCTTGTGAGCGGGCAAGTACCCGTCGAGCAGCCCACGAATTTGTAGTAGGCGAACCCAAATGCACCACCCACCACCGCGCCAACGATAAATTTCAGAATCATAACCATCTGCTTCCACTGAGCCGCAAAGCCAGAAATAGTTACAAGTCTTTTCTATGGCAAGAGTCGTGTGCGATACAATTCAACCGGCGGCGTGTTTGTGAGGGCGCGGGTGCGCAACAGATAAATCGTGCCACTCGCATCGAACAGTTCGAGCGCCGCGTTGGTCTGCCAGACATTCAGATTCGTTGAGGTCTGGAACTCGAAGAATTGATCCGGCACGCCGCCGAAGAGAAACAACTCGTACACACTGGCAACCGCATTTGCGGCTGAAACCACGCTGCGATTGTAACCAAGGAAACAAACGGGAAAAAGTTCAGGCTCGATCTGGTTTCGCAGCACGATCCCCTCGATGCCAGCAACGACGAGTTGTCCGCTTTTTGTTGCGGCCGCATAGAGTGATTTGATCGTAGGCAAAGACGATGGCGTCCAGTTCACCAGATTGGTACTCGAGAGCAGCGTGCCCTGATAACCCGTGACAAACCATTTGCCATCCAAGAACGCCACGTCCGTCAGCCAGCGCGTTGTGCCGCTGGTGCGGGCAATCCAATTTGTGGCATCAACACTCGTGTAGATGACACCGTTTTGCCCCACGACAACATACTGGTTGCCGAGCCAGCGGGCGCGATAAAGCCAGTTGGTTGTGCCGAGCGAAACACTTGTCCAATTCGTCGCGTCCGCCCCGGAGCGAAGCATTGTTCCGCGATTGCCCACGGCGACGCACGTGCCCGGGCCAATGGCGACACTGGAGAGAAAGTTCGTCGTGGGCGTGGTGCGCGCGGACCAGTTCGTGCCGTCCGGGCTGGTGAAGATTTTCCCCTTGTCGCCTGAAAGTACGAACAGATTGTTAACCGCCGCGACGCCTTGCAGCGTGTTGGTTGTGAACGTCGGAAGGTTGGTCCATACGAGGCCCAAGGTCTCGAACGTCGAGTTCGTGATCACGATGTTTGTGCCGTAGTAGTTCGTGATCGTCAGGTTCGTCAGCCCCGCCCGGCTGATGAGGACGTTGCCCGCATTGCCGACGGCGAGCAGCAGGTTGGTTGTGCCTCCCACGCCCAACAACACGGTGTTCGTGTGCGGGACGGGTACTACTTCTCTGGCCCATAGAATCCCGTCGAGGCTGGTTTGTATGGTTGCCAGGTCGCCGACTGCGACGTAGATGCCCTTCTGCACCGTAACATCCCAGAGCCAAGCGTGGGAGGAATCCGGAGAAGGCTGCCAGACATAATTACTGCCGTTGGTGCGGCTGCCTTCGATCAAAAGTCCTGTGCGGCCCGCGACGAGCCAGGAGTTTGAGTTGCCATAGGCCGACAGATAAACCCATGCGGGCGGAGCGTTCGTTGGCAGCGCGGTGATTTGATTCGTCCAAGTCGAGCCGCCAGTAGTGCGAAAGCGCACTTCCTGATCGCCGACGAGCAACGTGCCGGTGTCGTTGAGGGCGACATCAAACAGATTATTGGTTGTGCCGCTGCTCAATGAAGTCCACGGCGCGGTGCCCGTGGCGCTGCTCAGGGCCACGCCTCCGTTGCCGACCGCGATGAACTGTCCACCACTGCCATTGCTGAAATAGCGCACACGATTCAAATGCGTTGCCGTGCCACTCGTAACGGCAGTCCAAGAGTTGTTGCCTGAACCGCGCAGAATCTTGCCATTCTCGCCCACGGCCAAGAACGTGCCGTTGCCAAACGCCACCCCGCGCAACCATTCCGTCGTGCCGGACGAGTTCGTGGTCCAGTTTACTCCGTTCGTGCTGGTGTAAATCGAGCCGTTGTCGCCCACCGCCACGGCGCGTTGAGCCGAAGCGGCAACACCTTCAAACCAATCGGTGGTGGTGGGCGATAGTTGCGCCGTCTCAAAAACATCTCCATATTCCGACCACAGAATGCAGCCATTCTCGCCCACGACGATAAACCGGTCATTCATCAACGCCACGCCCCGCAGGTAATTCGTTACACCGGTGACGGCGGGCGTCCACCGTTCGTCGGTGCCTTGCACATAAACCCTGCCCCCGTCGCCAACCTGAGCGGCGAGATCGCTGGTCACCAGCATGTCGAGCACGTTATTGCCGTGCGGAAGCGGATTCGACCAACGCCAGCGTTCCAATCGAACTTCGCCAGCGTAAGAAACGGCGCAACTGAGAGCGAAGGTCAGCAGGAGTGCCCATCTCGCCCACCGCGAGTTTAGACGCGTGCGGCGTGCGGTTCGCAAATCTCGAGCCGGCGAGGCCATTTCGGAACGAACGAGCACCGGCACTTGAAAATAAACCCACTCTTCCGCCACGAGCCGCAACCGGCGTGCTGATTGGGTTCGCAGGGAGCGAAATCCCTTTTCAAGCCACGTTCTTGCTTTGAACTGCATTTCTTCCTCGACGTGTTTTGGTCATTTCAGGACTGGGAACAAGAAAGCCTCCAGACATGCCGTGTGACCCTGCCTGGAGGCTTGGAATCAGAACCGATGTCGTTTACTCGCTGCGACGTTGACGTTCGCGGGTCTGTTCGCGGGCCTGTTCCATCAACTCCTGATGGGTCGGCAGGCACTCACGCAACTCCTGCAACCGCTCGCGCAGTTGGTCGCGATCCCGCGCCTGATCCTTGATCTGGTCGCGGAGTTGGTCGCGCAGACGGTCGCGTTCCCGGTCCGTGCAGGCCGCAACTTCTTTCTGTTTGTCGCGGAGTTGTTGCTGGTATTTCTCGCGCGCCTGGGTCATGTCCTTCACGGCGTCCTTCACTTCGGCGGGCAGGCATTGCTGCATCCGCGTCCGATCCTGTTCGAGTGTTGGACTACAGGTTTGGAGGCGGTCCCGATCCTGTTGTTGCACTCCCTGCGGGCCACTGCCACCGGGACTGTTGGTGCTTTGCGCCATCGCAACGCCCGCCACGCAGGCCAAGGTCGCCACGGTCACGATCAGCATTTTACTTTTCATAGTTTTCTACTTTCTTGGTTCTCGACGGCTCTATGCCGAAACTCTCCTTTGCAGGCGCCGTGCCACCGCCATGAATGGCGGGAATTACGCTGAATTGCAGGGGCTTTTGCAGAACGTCAATTTCCGCAACCCCGTCAGCGGGCGGCAGCGCCCAATGAAAATCCTGCCGTGTCGGGCGGCAGCGCCCATTCCCGCAAGGAAGTCAGCTTGGCTGCGCGACCGCCGCCTCTTCGCAGGCCGAGACTGGAAGTTCCAGCACGAACACGCAGCCCTTGGGTGAAGATTCTGCCAATTCCAATTTCGCGCCGAGGTGGTCGGCGATTTGTTTGCTGATGGCCAGGCCGATGCCGCTGCCACCTTCGCGCTCGGATTTGCAGGGCAGAAAAAGATGTTCGCGCTTTTGTTCCGGAAACCCCGGCCCTTCGTCGCTCACGCGAAAACGCAGCCGCTCCATTTCCCGCGCGACCGACAACGAAACCGTTCCGCCCGTCGGTGTCGCTTCAAAGGCGTTTTCCAACAGATTCACGAGGACCAGACTCGCGAGGTTGGCGGTGCGGCTGGAGAGCGTGCACTTTCCTTCCGCCTCGACGACCAGCTTGACCTGACGCCGGCCCGCAGCCATGGCGAACCGCTGTTGCACGTTCGCTACCAAATCCTTCACCGACAGTTCATAAGTCGGCTCACCCCGAGCGTCACCCAGCACTTCCAGCGTTTGTTCCACAAGCGATTGCATCCGGCGCGAAGCCGAAAGCGCGTCCTGCCAGTCTTCGCCGACCGATTCCGCGCTGCCGTTGCTGCCGCGCGAAACGAATTGGGAGAGGCTCGCGAGCGGATTTTTCAAGCCGTGCATCAAATGCGCGGATACCGCGCCCAACGCCGAGGCTCGCGCGGCGAGGGCCAGCTCCTCGTTGGCCCGCTGCAACCGCTCGCCGCGCACCGCCAGATCGCGATTGAGTTTTTCCACGCGCCGGAACGCCGGCCATAACATCACCACCAGCAGCAGTCCGACGACGGCGAAGGTGATGACTGCGATTTGAATCAAGTGATGGTCCAGATGCGCGTATTCGTCGGCGATGCTCTGACCCTCAACGATGAACTGCGCCGCGCCCGCGAGCTTCTCCGTCTCCCGCCGATGCAGCGGCACGGTGACATCCAGCGTCGGCACCCGCGCCACCGTTCCCGTGGCGAATTGCGGCAGGTAGATGAACACGGCGCTCAACGGCGTGTCCGGATGAAAGCGGCTGTGTGGTTTCAACGTGCGAACCGATTCAAGCGCGCTACGACCCAGCGGCAGGGGCAGGATAGTAGCCGGAAAGGAATCCGTGAATACTCCGTTTGTGTCGTAGAACCGGATTCCCATCACGCCCCGGAGCCGCGAGGCGAGGAGCGCCGCATCAAAACCGATTTGTTCTTCACTCCGCACTTCCTTGCCGTTGTTGCTGATCGCGTCGAGCTGCTCCATCAACGTCGTGGCGTGCAGCGCCTCCGCGTCGCGCTGCGCGATCTGCTCGCGCACCAAGCCGCGCACGTAGAGCACGCCCGCCAGAATGGTGACCGCGAGCACGTTCAACGCCAGCCCCACCCCCAGCCAGAAAGCTCGACGCGTTCGCGGTATCAACTTTTCGAGATTTGGGGTGCCATTCATCGCTGTGCTAAAACTCCACTCCAACTCCGCCACCGGCCATCCAATCGTTGTATTCGTCCAGCGGATCGTTGCTTCGGTTCCACTCACGTTCGACGACGGTGTAGAGCAGCCAGTGTTTGCCAAGCCGACGCTCGACCCGCAAATCCAGCGCCGCGTAGGAACGCTCGCGGCGTTCGTTGCCGATTTGCTGCGTTTCGTAGAAATACCAGCCAAAGCGTGCGTTGGCCTTGAGGTCCCAACCATTCGCCGCCCAGCGCAACTGCTGGCTGAACAGCACACGGTCGTAGTCAAAATAACCCGAACCATTGTCGCGGTTGAACATGTAGTTAAGCTTGCTCGTCGTCCGCCAATGTCGCGCCTTGTCCCAATGATGCCGCCATTGGCCGCCGGCTTCCTGTTGCCAGTAAACGAGACTGGTGTCCGGAACCATCACGCCGAAGCTGTCGAATTGTTCGCGCGAATCGTAGAGCAGATGCCGCGACTGATAACCGAAGGACAACTCCGACCGGTGTCCGTAAGAACGAATCACGCTCAACCGGCCACCCGCTTCCCAATAATCGTCCAGGTCGCCGCCGTAAAGTTGCCGTAACGCCGTGCCTGCCAGTTGCACCGCCCAGCCGCGGCCCAGCGTGTGTTTCCAGTGCGGACGCAAGGTGAAGCTGTGTCCGTCCACCAGCACGCGACGCTGATCCACTTCGGTTTCGGACACGTCCAGGATCTGATGTTGATAAAGGTAGTTGGCCTCTGCGCCCAGTTCGTCGAGTTGGCCCAAGGGCGTCGCGAATTGCGCCGTGCCGGAAAAAAGCTGCTCATAGTCCACGGAAGGCGCATCAAAATAACGCGTGTCCTCACCCAGCAGAAACAAGGTGAAGTGAGCGCCCGATTCTGAAAGCCGAATAAAGGTCGCGTCCGCCGACGAAAGGAAGAATCCGCTGCTCTCGGACGAAATGCTTGAGCGCAAAATGTTATCACGATAGCCGAGCCCGGTGGTGACCCGCGCACTGGTATCCCAGACGGCGACGGCGGAGCGGTTGGTGCTTCCAGCAGACTTGGCGGGAGCGAAAGCAGAACAAAGGCAAAGCAGGCCCAGCAAACCTCGCGACCAGCGCCAATGAACCGCAGCCTGGAGTTCACGATTCATGGCTTGTCCTTCCGATCTCCATGCAGCCGGTAGCGGATGAAGTCGCGCGTCGCACCAAGCAATCGCGCCGCGTGTGAGACATTTCCGCCAGCTTGCTTTATCGCCAGTTGCACGAGGCGATTCATCGCGTCGTCCAACACGAATCCTTGATCGGGGAAACTGAAACCGGGACTCAACCAGTCGCCCGCGACCGTCGGCACCACACCCGGCTGCGCCGCCCCGCCCGGCAGGTGCGCGAAGTCCAACGCGGCGGAATCCTCGAACACCAACCCGCGCTCCAGTTCATGGGCCAGTTCGCGCACGTTGCCCGGCCAGCGGTAAGCGAGCAGACGGCATTTGCCTTCCTCGGTGATCTGGCGGCGCGGCAGCCGATGTTGCCGGCAAAGTTGCGCGAGCAGTTGCTCCGTGAGCTTAAGAATGTCATCGCCCCGCTCGCGCAATGGCGGAAGGTTCGCGCGAAACAAATCCAGCCGTTGCAACAGGTCTTCGCGAAATTCCCCCGACGCAACGGCGTCGTGCAGATCACGACTCGTCGCGGCAATCACGCGCACGTCCACTTCGATGGAACGATTGCCGCCCAGCCTTCGGATTTTACGATCTTCAATTGCCATCAGCACCTTGGCCTGCAATCCGGAGGAAAGACTCGGCAACTCATCGAGGAAAAGTGTTCCGCCGTGTGCTGCCTCGAACAATCCCTGCCGCGCCGTGCGCGCATCGGTGAACGCGCCGCGCTCGTGGCCGAACAACTCGGATTCCGCCAGCGACTCCGGCAGCGCGGAGCAGTTCACTTCAATGATCGGCTGGGTCGCGCGCGGCCCGTTGCGATGCAGCCAGCGGGCAAGACTGGATTTGCCCGTGCCGGTTTCGCCCGTGATGAGCACTGGCGGCAACCGCGTTTGCAGACGACGGTCAGCGGCGAGAATCTTCTCCAACTGCTCGCGGAGTGCAGCCAGCGAATCGCCGAAGAAGAAAACTGATTCGCCCCCGGTTTCCCGCGCGTGCTCGGCCACGCGTGACGATTGCCGTGCCCGGCGTGCCCGGCGCATCACCAGCGGCAGCACGGCTGGCTCGAACGGCTTGACGAGGTAATCCAGCGCTCCCAACCGCATCGCCTCCACCGCGCCCTCCACGCCGCCCTGCGCGGTCATCACCACCACGCCGGTCGTCGTCGGAATCGCACCGGTTCGCAATAGGTCCAGGCCAACGCCGTCCGGGAGGTGGATGTCGAGCAGGACAAAGTCGAATTCGAGCGCGGCAAGTTGGTTGCGCGCCGCGGCCAGTGTTTCGACGCCGGTGACATCCGCGCCCAATGCTTCGAGATGCGCGGCCAGACGACGACGCAACATTGCTTCGTCGTCCACCACCAGCACGCTCAACCCCGCAAGAGTTTTCCCGTTCCCGTCATTCATACCGATCCGGTTTTTTTACCCGCTTCAAGTAACCGTCCGGTGTGGCGCGAAGTCAAGACACAGACGGCGGAATGACGATTACAGTTTTGTAATCTGATTCTGGGGGGGGGGGCCGATTCCGTGGTGATCGGATTCGCCGGCACGGCGGAGATTGACGCTGCCATTACTCACAGCAACCGCGCACCGGCGGAAATCCAAACCTCAAGCCCTGCCTGCCTTCACTGTGCCACGAAGTCGTAGTCGCCCGAGCCAATGGCGAACAATGCCGCGTTTCCTTCCATCCGCACGAACTTCACGCCCGGCGCGGCGGCGGCAGGCTGACCGCCTTCGGTCACATGATTCGCGTCCTTCGCCGGCACATAAACCAGCGCGTAAGCGTTGGCTGGAATGGTCACGCGCAGTTTGAATTTGCCGTCCGCCTTTTCCCACGCGGTCGCCACCTTGCCGCGCACGGTATCGTGACTGGCACGTGCCCAGCGGAGGTTGCCGACGGGTTTGGGCTTGATGAGAATCTTGTCAAAACCCACCGCGTCCGGCGCGGGTTGGATGCCGGCGAGTGCCTTGAAGAACCACTCGCTCACCGAGCCGAACATCGGATGGCTGTGCGAATAGGTGTTGTCGCTGAATTTCCAGTGTTCCCAAAGCGTCGTGGCGCCGTTTTCGAGCATGTGCCCCCAGCCGGGGAAGGTCCGCTGGTTGACGATATCGTATGCAACATCAGCACGTCCCCCAGTGGTGAGGGCATCTAGCATGTACTTTGTGCCGAAAATGCCGGTGGTCAGATGTTTGGCGTGGCTGGTGATGTCTCGAAGCAAAACGTCGAGGGCGCGCGGTTGTTCGTCAGCCGGAGCGAGGCCGTGGTAAAGGGCAAATGCCTGACACGCCTGCGATGCAATGTCGTAACGGCCCGTGCCCGGCTGAAGGAATGTCCGGTTGAACGCCGCCTTGATTTGCGCGGCCAGGTCGGAGGCATTTTGGGCATCGGCGGTTTTGCCCAGCGCGACGGCGAGTTGCTCGAAAAGTTTCACATTGAAGTAATAGAACGCTGTGCCGGTGAGCGCGCGCGGCTTGGGGACAAGGCTTTCGTGATCGCTGATGCCGTTGTCGAGGATGCCGTCCTGTGCTTTCGATTGCAGCAACGCGAGCCACTTCTTGGTCGCTTCATATTGCTGCTCCAGCAAACGCCGTTCGCCGTAGTATTGGCGGAGTTGGCAGAGCAGAAGCGGTTGGGCCGTGCCCCAACCAATCGGCCCGGACTTGTCTCCCAACCCTTGATCGCTGATGCCGACGAACGGCGCGGTCTCGGTGAAGCCGCCGTTCGAGCGAACGTCGTCCGCGAGGTCCTGTGCAGCTTTCGCGTAAAACCGCGCCATGTCGAAGTTCAACATTCCCATCTCGCTCGACGCCACAATGTCGCCACCGTAACCGAATTTCTCGCGATGCGGGCAATCGGACTGGACGCTGAAGAGATTGGCCAGTTCCGTCCACCGCACCATCTGCTGAATCCGGTTGAACATTTCGTTTGAGCATTCAAACGAGCCGGCGCTGGCGACATCCGAGTTGAGTCGCAAACCTTCGAGCGAATCAAGCGTTGGCCGTCCGGGAAAGCCGGTGACCTCAACGTAACGGAAGCCGTGAAAGGTGAATCGCGGCGTGAAGACTTCCAACCCACGGCCTTTCAGAATGTACTCGTCGAGTTGAAATGCGGTTTTCGGCGGGCCGACGCCGTCGTAATGATAGTCCTTGCCTCCGCCTTTGATCTGGCCGCACACCGCTGTCATGCCGTTGAGCGTGCCGTCGGCATAAACCAACTCGCCGGAACGCAACCGCACGCGCGTGCCCGCTTCGCCTCTCACACGTAACCGCGCCCAGCCGGAAAAGTTCTGGCCAAAGTCGAAGATGAACACGCCCGGCTTCGGTTCGGTCAGCTTGACCGGCTTGAGCGTGCGCGTGACGCGGATGGACGGCGCGTCCTGGGCGCGAAGCGGACCGAGCCTGGGTTCGGTCGCCGGCACAACAGTTTCCCAGCGAGAATCATCGAAGCCCGCCTTGTCCCAACCGGACTGTTCGCGGCGCGCATCATAAACTTCACCGAGGAAAACGCTGTTGCGCAGAATTGGGCCATCGCCCGCGCGCCAGCTTTCGTCAGTGACGATGGTTTGCGAAGTGTCATCGGCAAACTCGACGACAAGCTGCACGATGGCGCGCGGCTCGCCGATGGTCAGCGCATCGCGCGGGTTGATGCGACCCCACATGCGGAGGGGCAGCGGGTTGAACCAACCGTTGCCCAGCATGATGCCCACCGCGTTTTGTCCGCGCTTGAGTTGCGCGGTCACGTCGAAGGTTGAATACAACACGCGCTTGCCGTAGCTCGTCCAGCCGGGATCAAGGACGTGGTCGCCCACTTTTTCGCCGTTCAGCCGAAGCTCGTAATAACCAAGACCGCTCACATGGGCGCGGGCGCGCGCGATTTTCTTGGCGAGCGAGAACTCTTTGCGAAACAGCGGCGCGGGATGATCGTCAAACATCTGCGCTTCAGAAATCGGCCCGGCGGATTTGCGCTGAATCCACTTCGCCTGCCAGTCAGCCGGCGAGAGCAGGGCCGTCTCAAACCAGGCCGGCTGGCTGAATTCCGAAGGCCGGCCCGCCGCGTCCCACACGCGGACCTTCCACCACACCCGCTGGCCGGAGTGTAACGGCTGGCCAGCGTAAACGACGTGGACCGATTCGCCGGACGCGACCTTGCCGCTGTCCCAAACGTCCGCTTTACCACGCGCGAGCTTCGCGGAACTGGAGGCGGCGAGGATTTGGTAGGCGGTCTGGAATTCGGCGCGGTGCTCGGACCCCAATTGCCAGCCGAAGCGCGGTTGCGGTGTGTCGAGGCCGAGCGGGTTTTCGCGATCCTCGCAGCGCAGGTTCGAGACGGTGACGGTGGCCCGCGCTTCCAGCGGCGTAATCGCGCAGAGCAACCCCAGAGACAGCCGAAGCAACTTCATGGCGCAGAAGATTACGGTATCCGCCACACAATTCCAACGTTGCTGATCTGTTTGTCTCGACTCCATGAGAATGTCCGGTTTTTAACTCCATGAAAATGTCCTATTGAGGCCGGAGATGCGGTAGCAACTCTGGCCACAACATGGAGACA
>JALOTT010000353.1 GCA_025457745.1 Verrucomicrobiota bacterium | reverse complement strand
CGGTTCGCCGCAACGCCAGCCGGTGTGCGTGGCGCTCAAGACCTACCGGACGCGTGAGCATGACGGGACGATCTTCCTCGACCTGAATTCCGCCGGCGGCTGCGGGGCGAACCAGCCCGCCACGACCTACAAGTTCCGCGTCGTCAGCAACGAGAATGTCGCCACGTTCATCAAGGAACTCGTGCTTGAACCTGAACCGGGCTCGCCGTTGCCGAAGTATCAGCCCGGCGACTACCTGCAACTCGACATCCCGGCCTACGGCGAAATTGCGTTCAGCGAAATCCAGGTGAAGCCGCCGTTCGCCGACGTCTGGAAAGCGCAGCACGTTTTTGATTTTCGCTCCGAGAACAATTTTCCCGTCCGGCGCAACTACTCGCTCGCCTCGAACCCGGCGACGGACCGGCAGTTGCGGTTCAACGTGCGCATCGCCACGCCGCCGCGCGGGCAGGACTGTCCGGCCGGCGCGGGCTCGGCGTATGTCCACCGGCTCAAGCCGGGCGACACGGTCACGGCCATCGGGCCGTTTGGCACGTTCCATATCAAACCGGGCAACGCGGAAATGATTTACGTCGGCGGCGGCGCTGGGATGTCGCCGCTGCGCTCGCATCTGTCGTATCTGTTCGACACCTTGAAGACTGGTCGCAAGGTGAGCTATTGGTATGGGGCGCGCTCGCGGCAGGAAATTTTCTACGCGGACTATTTTGAGGGGCTCGCGAAACAATTTCCGAACTTCACGTTTCACCTCGCGCTCTCCGAGCCGCAGCCGGCCGACCACTGGTCCGGCCCGACCGGGTTCATTCACGAAGTGCTGCTGGAAAATTATCTCCAGCACCACGCCGCTCCCGGCGGCATTGAATACTACCTGTGCGGCCCGCCGGCGATGATTGCGGCCGTCACCCAGATGCTCGAGGGCCTGGACGTGCCGAAGAGCCAGATCGCGATTGACGAATTTTGATTCATGCAACCACGCCGTTTCGGTTCAACCGGGTTGAAGACCACGCCCACTGCGTTTGGCGCGATGCGCCTCACCGCCAATGACGCCGGCTTTTCGCCCGTGCTGCTGCACGCCTTGGAGTGCGGCATCAACTTCATTGACACCGCGCGCAACTACGGCGAGAGCGAGGCCATTGTCGGACGCACACTGCGCGAGTGGCGCGGCACGCGGCCGTTCATCGCCACCAAGGTCAAGCCGCGCGACATCACGAACTGGCGCTTCTACGTTCCCCTCGAAACGCAGTTCACGCCGGAGAGCATCACCGCGTCAGTCGAGACGAGCCTTCGCACGCTCGGCGTGGACTGCCTGGACTTTGTCCAGTTGCACCAATGGTATTATCTCTGGACGCAACGACCGGAATGGCTGGACACATTTCACGCCCTCAAGGCGCAGGGAAAAATCCGCTTCTTCGGCGTCAGCGCGCAGGATCACGAACACGACGGCGTGCTCAAGCTGGTGGAAGACCGACTCGTGGACGGCGTGCAAGTTCTGCTGAACGCCTTCGAGTCACGCCCCTTCGTCAGCGTCATACCGCTCGCCGCGCAGCGCCGCGTCGGTCTCGTGGCACGCTGCATCTTCGACCATTCCGGCGCGCTGGCGGGCAACGCCACACGCGAACTGCTTGCCCGCGACGTGAAGCTCGCCAACGCGTCGCCGGAAATTGTCACCGAGTATCTCGCGCGCATCGAACGCCTGCGCCGCGTCGCTGCGGATCATGGCCTGAGCCTCGTTGAATTGGCGGTGCGCTTCGCCTTGAGCCATCCCGGAGTTTCCACTCTTGCCGTGTCGCTCACGAGCCAGGAGCAAGTGGACGCCGCCGTCGCCGCCGCGGATAAAGGCGCGTTGCCCGAGGAATTGTTTCACCGCATCTGCCGCGAGCACGTCTGGGTGAAAAACTTCTATTACTTCAGCCAAGCCACCGTGGATGGAAACCAAACCAAAACCGCCTGAAGCCGCCCGCACCTGCGTCGCTTTCGTTTTCGACGACGGCTTCACCGCGAGCTGCGAACGGGTCGCCCGCATCTTCGAGGCGCGCGGACTCGCCGCCGTCTTCGCGGTGCTCGTGAATCACGACGGCTTCATGCCCGCGTTTCCGAAAGGCGATTTCGGTTTGTGGAACGAACTCCAGGCGCGCGGTCACGTCATTCATCCGCACGGTTTGGATCACACGGACCTGACAAAAGTTCCCCACACCGATGCGGTCGCCCGGATAGACGCCTGCCTCGCCGCGTTTGGCGAAAAACTCAACGGCTTCGATCCCGCCCGCGCCATCTATCATTTCACCTACAACCGCTCGACGCCCGCGCTTGAGGCCCATCTGCTTGGCAAAGTCCGCGCCCTCCGCACCACGGGAACTGCGGGCGCGCCCGGCACGGGGTTCAACTCTGCGGCCGATCTCACCCGGCGAGTTTTGTCCTGCGCCTGGCACGGCCCGGATGCCTGTGATGAACATCTCCTGGCTACCTTGCGCCGCGCCGCGGCGGAGCGTCCGCCGTTGATGTTGTATGTGCTGCACGGCCTCGACGGTGAAGGATGGGGATCGCTCGGATCGGCCACCTTGGAGCGCGTTCTGGATGAACTGGTCGCCTCGGAGATTTTCGTTTACGACGCGTTGTCGTTGAAACTGATTCCGCAGGCAGTTCCAAAGAAACAGCCCTCACCCGCTACGCTAGCCGTTGGTTAAATGTTTATGAACCTAAAATGCCTCTTCACGGTCGCGCTGGTAACCGTCGCCGGCGCGCTTGCTGCCGCCCCTGTCACCCCGGAATTGTTCGTTTTCGACAACGGGGTGGGGCGCGGCCAATGGACGCCTGAACAACAGGCCGCGACGATCAAAGAGTTGGGCTATGCCGGTATCAGCTACAACTACACCAGCCCGGAAGATTTGGTGGCGTGGCAAATTGGCATCTTGCTCCCCAGCCGATGAGGCATTCGTGGAAACTGAATGTCTGATTGCGCCGCCATGAAATCTCCAACCGCTCCAGCCACGAACTTCCGTTGGACGGTCGTGGTGCTGCTGTTTTTTGCCATCACGGTCAATTACATAGACCGCGCCGTGCTGGGCGTGATCAAGCCGCTGCTCGACAAGGAGCTTGGCTGGAATCAAACCGATTACGGATGGATGGTCACGGCGTTTCAAGCGGCGTATGCGGTGGGTTATGTCTTTTCCGGCCGTCTGCTGGATCGGCTTCAGGTGCGGCTCGGATTTTCCCTGCTGGTGCTGTTCTGGAGTCTGGCGGCGATGGCGCACGCCGGTGTTGCCACCGTTCTGGGTTTCAGCATCGCGCGGGCGGCGCTCGGCCTGGCCGAAGGCGGCGCCTTGCCGGCAGCAGTCAAGGCGGTGACGGAATGGTTTCCCCGTGAACAGCGTGCTTTTGCCACGGGGGTGTTTAACTCCGGCAGCCAGGTTGGCGCGATTTCCTGTCCGCTGCTCGTGCCGCTGCTGGCGTCACGCTGGGGCTGGCAGGGGGCATTCATAGCAACGGGAGCCGTGGGCTTCATCTGGCTGGTGTTCTGGCTCTGGCTCTATCGCTCGCCCGAAAAGCATCCCTATGTTTCGCCGGCAGAACTGGCCTATATCCGTCAGGATCCGCCGGATGCGCCGGTGAAAATTGCATGGCTCACTCTGCTGCGGCAGCGGCAGACGTGGGCGTTCATGGCGGGCATGATGGCGTCGTCGCCCGTCTGGTGGTTTTATATTTTTTGGATTCCGGATTTTTTGAACAAGCGCTTCAGCCTCGGCTTGACGCAAAGCAGTTGGCCGCTCGTCGTGATTTTTTCCGTTGCCGGCTTGGGCGGCATCGGCGGCGGCTGGCTTTCTTCCCGACTTTTGAAGCGCGGCTGGACCGTGAACGCCGCACGCAAGACCGCGCTCCTGGTCTGTTCGCTGGCCATCATTCCAGTCTGCGCCACGCCGTTCGTGCCGGTGACGCACGTCTGGTGGGCGGTGGCGCTCGTGGCGGTGGCCGCCGCCGCGCATTGCGGTTACGCCGCGAATCTCTTCACGCTGGTCAGCGACACCGTGCCGAAACAGGCGGTAAGTTCCGTCGTGGGCATCGGCGGCATGGGCGGCGCAATTGCGGGCATGGTGTTCGCGCAACTCGTTTCGCGCGTGTTGCAGGCCACGAACAACAATTATCTCGTGCCGTTCGCCATCGCCGCCACGACCTATTCGCTCGCCCTCCTCTTAATCCATCTGCTGCTGCCGAAACTGGAAAAGTTTGGCGGGGAGGCGTCCACCGAATCAAAAACCAAGTGATGTTTTCGGAAAGCAGCCCGCAAACAGTCACATGATTTCCTGAACACGAGCATAGTGCTCGCGAATCCCCAGGAAGAACTGGTCCTGCCGCTAAAAGGTAAGAAATCGGTGTTTGGTTGATGAATCGATTGGCTGGTGAAGATGCTTACGCAGTGCCTGACTTTGCCCCCAAGTGTGTGAGAAACTGTGTTAAAACCCGGTGCGGCTGGGCAGCAGCACGATCGCCGTGACCGGGCTTCGGGGACAGCCTCGCCTGATCCCCAGCTCCGCGACCGGCCACCTCGATTCCAGCTCCTGGGAAAAGTGTGAAAGATAGCTGTTCGTGCCCCAGCCGCAGCAA
>JALOTT010000352.1 GCA_025457745.1 Verrucomicrobiota bacterium | reverse complement strand
GGTTTAACCCGTATCGTGCGCTGGTCAAATCGCCCGATAGCCAACCCGCCGCCAACCACGTCAGTAAAAGCCGGCCGGAGTTGGTGCGTGATTACGGAAAACACCTCTGGCTCGATCCCGGCGAAAAAGACGTGCAGAACCATTCCTTCAACGTCGTGCTCGATGTCGTGAAGCGCTACGACGTGGATGGCGTTCATTTCGATGATTACTTCTATCCCTACCGCGAAAAGGGAATGGATTTCCCGGACGCCGCGAGTTGGAAAAAGTCTGGCACCGGCGGAAAATTGAGCCGTGGCGATTGGCGGCGCGAGAACGTGAACACCTTCGTTGAGCGCGTTCACAAATCCATCCGACAGACGAAGCCGTGGGTGAAATTCGGCATCAGCCCGTTCGGAATCTGGCGGCCCGGATACCCGCGCCAAATCCAAGGATTGGACGCGTATGAAGATTTGTATGGCGACGCGCGTATATGGCTGATCAACGGCTGGGTGGATTATCTTGCCCCGCAACTTTACTGGCGGATTGAGCCGCCGCAGCAAAGCTTTCCCGTGCTGCTAAAATGGTGGGGCGAGCAAAACAAGCTGGGCCGCCACCTCTGGGCGGGCATAAACACCGCCGGCACCGCGAAGGGCGGAACATCGTGGCCACCTGAGGAAATCCTCAACCAGATCACAATCACGCGGCGGCAAACCGGTGTGTCGGGCCATGTGCATTGGAACATGCACAGTTTGCTCCAAAACCAATCGTTGGTTGAAAATCTTTCCAAGGGTTTGTATGCCGAACCGGCGTTGATCCCGGCAACGCCGTGGCTGGATTCCACGCCGCCGCCGAAACCCGACCTCAACGCCGTCGCCAATGGCAGCGGCAGTGTAAAAGCCGCCTGGAATGCTGCGAGCGGTGAAACGGTCTGGCTCTGGCTGCTGCAATCGTGCAAGGGAGAAAAGTGGTCGGACAAGATTTTGCCGGGTGACATCCGCTCGCACGTTTTCTCCGGCAACGCGCCGGACGCGATTGCGCTTTCCGCGGTGGACCGGCTGGGTAACGCGAGTTTGCCCGCGACCCTTGCGATCCGGAATTAGTGTTTCGCAAGCGAGGAGCGGCGCGGTGCGCGGGCCTGCTTGGCGGCCTGTGGTTTGGCCGCCGGCGGGATTGCCGCCTCGTCCGGCAAGTACAAATAACGCCCGCAACTGTCGCACAACTGGATGTCCTGCTCGTGCTTGAGGGTCATGATCACCGCGAGGGGCAGGCGCATGTGGCAGCCGGTGCAAACCTGGTTGATCGCCGCGGCCAGGCCCTTCTTGCCGCGCACGCGCAATCGGTCGTAGTGTCCGATGATTTGCGGCGGAATTTTGCCGCGCAGTTCCGCGATCAACGCCGCGGTGTTCTTGTCTGGCTTCTCGCTGAACTCCAGTGTCTGGAGTCTCAGCAGGTCTTGCATGGGCTCATTCATAAGGCCACCTCCGGAAACGGGGGTCCGAAAATAAAAATAACCGAACCAACGGGCCGCGCAAGAATCTTTCTGCAAAAGTTGAGCCGTTGAGCGGTAGCGCCGCTATGCGTGGCGTGGTTTCTCTGAGCAAATTGACTTCCTGCAACCAGCCGGGAATCTGATTCCAAGCGGCAACGGCTTGGTTCCCAACAGGGAAGTGAGCCGGGGCGAAAGCCGCGGGACGAACCTTCGCGCCCTAACGGTTGGCCTGCCAACGGCTTACGCCGATGACTTTTTTAACGGCTTCGCCCAACGCGGCAACCATCTGCTTTGCTTGCGTACCCGTCGTGCAATACGGCGGCATCAGCACGATTACATTCCCGATAGGCCGCGTTAGCACGCCGAGCTGCGCCATCATTTCGCAGACACGGATACCGGCGCGGGCGCGTAAGTCGAACGGCGCGCGCGTGCGCCAGTTACGAACCAACTCCACCCCGACGACCAAGCCAACCTGGCGAATGTCGCCGACGTTGGGCAGCGGCCACAAGGTTTGCAGTTCTTTCCCCAGGGTTCGCTCAAGCTGCTGGCGGGCTTGAATCGAGGTCGCACTTTGGAGGATTTCCAAGCTGGCCATTGCAGCGCTGGCGCCAAGTTGATTGCCCGTGAAACTGTGGCCGTGGAAGAAGGTTTTGAACTCGTTGTACTCGCCGAGAAAGACGTCGAAGACCTTGTTGGTGGTCAAAGTTGCCGCCATCGGCAGATAACCGCCGGTCAATCCTTTGGCGAGACAGAGGAAGTCGGGTTGCACGCCTTCGTGATGGCAGGCGAATAACCTCCCGTAGCCGCGTTCGTGAGAACGCGGCCGATCCTTGTGCTGGAGAGCCATCCGCGAACTCACGTTCGCCGCTACGCCGGTCCTGCCAAACCCTGTCATCACTTCATCCGCCACGAGCAATGCGCCGTTGTGCCGCGCGAGGTCCGTGACCTGACGCAACCAACCTGACGGCTGCGGAATCATTCCCGCCGCACCTTGGATCAACGGCTCAAACACGAACGCGGCATAGGGATTCCCACGCTGCTTCTGCGCCGCGAATTTCTTCTCGACGAGCGCCACACACTCCCAATTGCATTTGCGATACTCACGCGCGTCGGCCCGTTCCGGCTTCGCCTTGTTGAACGGACAGCGGTAGCAGTAGGGCGACATGACCTTGTCGGTTTTGAACAGCAGGCCGGAGTAGGCTTTGTGAAACAGGTCAATGTGGCCGAGTGCAACCGCGCCCACGGTGTCGCCGTGGTAAGCGCCTTCGAGTGAGAGAAAGCGGGGCTGCGGTTTCGTGGCCGCTGCGGGCGGGACGCACACGCTCCGGGCTCGTCGGGTGAACTCGTAAGCCAGCTTGAGCGCGACCTCAACCGCCGTTGAGCCATCGTCACTGAAAAAGACTTTCTGTAGCCGCCGACGTGAGGAAGCGGATTCGGCGGATGACTTGAGGTCCGCCTCCTGACGTCGGCGGCTACGGGAATTGGCGGCCTCTACAAGTTCTTGTGCCAGCAAGCTTGCCGGTTCATTTGCCAGGCCCAGGGCCGAACTGTGCGCAATCTTGCGAAGCTGCCGCTGAATGGCTGCGTTGAGCTTCGGATGATTGTGGCCGTGCAGGTTGGTCCAGATGGAAGAATTGGCGTCGAGATATTCCTGGCCGCGAACATCGCGCAGCACCGCGCCTTGGCCGGACATGATGACAATCGGCTCGCGCTTGAGCCAGTGGCGCATCTGGGTGAACGGATGCCAGACGAATTGGCGGTCGAGTTTGGCGAACCGGTGCATTTTCGATTTACGATTTACGATTTACGATTTGAAGCAAAGCGGACGTGAGCCTGACAACGTCGTCGCTGCTGTGAGCGGCGGTCAGGGTTACGCGGAGACGCGCCCTGCCGCGCGCCACAGTCGGATACCGAATCGCCGGGACAAAGAACCCTTCCAGGCGCAATTGAGTCGCCAGTGCGACGGCTTTTGACTCATCGCCCACAATGAGCGGGAAGATGGCGCTTAACGTAGGACAGGCGTCGCGCCTGTCTCCATTTCTAAAAATGTCAGAGACAGGCGCGACGCCTGTTCTGCATTGCCGGACGCGCTCCCACAATGTCTGACGTCGTTTTTCCCCTTCGCTCGACTGCATAATGTGTATTCCGGCCCTCGCGGCGGCGGCGGCGGCGGGCACGGGCGCGGTGGAAAAAATGAAGCTCCGCGCGCGGTTGATCAGGAAATCAATCAGGTTGCGTGAGCCGCAGATGTAACCGCCGCTGGCGCCCAGCGCCTTGCCGAGCGTGCCCATTTGGATTTCGATCTGGCCGGCCACGCCAAGTTCTTCAACCAATCCGCGGCGTTTCGCGCCGTACAATCCCGTGGCGTGGGCCTCGTCCACCATGAGCCACGCGCCGTATTTTTTCTTGAGGGCGACAATTTCAACCAGCGGCGCGGCGTCGCCGTCCATGCTGAAAATGCTTTCGGTGACGACCAGGATGCGACTCTTTTTGCCGGGGGGACGAGTTACACGAGTCCCTGACTTTTCACCTTTGATTTGGGACTCGTGTAACTCGTCCCTCCGATTCGCCCATTTTAGAATTTGTTCAAGGTCGTCCAAGTCGTTGTGCGCAAAGACCCGGAGCTTCGCGCCGCTCAGCCGCGCGGCGTCCACGACGCAGGCATGCACGAGCTTGTCCACGATGATGATGTCCTCCTTGCCGAGCAGCGCGGTGATCGTGCCGAGGGCGGTGGCGTAACCGGACGAAAAACTGAGCGCGGCCTCAGTGCCTTTGAAGGCAGCCAGTGATTCCTCCAGCTCGTGGTGCGGCGCAAGCGAGCCGCATATCAGCCGCGCCGAGCCGCTGCCGGCGCCGTATTGTTCCACCGCGCGAATCGCTGCTTCCTTGAGCGCGGGGTGATTGGCCAGGCCGAGATAATCGTTGGAGGAAAAGTTAACGAGCGTCCGGCCCGCGACTTCAATGCGCGGCCCTTGCGCCGAATCCACGCACCGTAATTCGCGATACAAGCCTTGCTCGCGAATGGCGGTCAGTCGTCGTCCAAGTTCCTGATCGAAGGTGGCCATTTCACTTCGGAGGTGATCAAAAAAGTGTCTGCTGCTGCAGCAGCAGGCACTTGGGGGCGATGG
>JALOTT010000351.1 GCA_025457745.1 Verrucomicrobiota bacterium | reverse complement strand
CTTCAGCATCAGCGGGTCGGATTTTGTGGAAATGTTCGTGGGCGTGGGCGCGAGCCGCGTGCGCGACATGTTCGAGCAGGCGCGCAAGAACGTGCCGTGTCTGGTGTTCATTGATGAGATTGACGCTGTGGGCCGCAGCCGCGGTCACGGCCTCGGCGGCGGCAACGACGAACGCGAACAGACGCTCAACGCGTTGCTCGTAGAGATGGACGGTTTTGACACGCAGGAAGGCATCATCATCATCGCCGCAACCAACCGGCCCGATGTTTTGGACCCCGCGCTGCTGCGTCCCGGTCGCTTTGACCGGCAGGTCACGGTCAACCTGCCCGACGTGCGCGGACGCGAGGGCATCTTGAAAGTTCATGCCAAGAACGTGAAGCTCGCGGCGAACGTGGATCTGTCCATCATCGCGCGCGGGACGCCTGGTTATTCCGGCGCAGAACTTGCCAACCTGCTGAACGAAGCCGCCCTGCTCGCCGCCCGTATGAACAAGAAGGCCGTAACCATGGTCGAGTTGGAAGAAGCGCGCGACAAGGTGCGCTGGGGCCGCGAACGCCGCAGCCTCGCCATGACCGACGAGGAAAAGGAATTTACGGCCTGGCACGAGGCCGGTCACGCGCTGGTGAGCGTGATGCTCAATCACACGCACCCGCTACACAAGGTTACCATCATTCCGCGCGGACAGGCCCTCGGCTCCACGATGCAGTTGCCCAAGGGCGACGTCCTTAATCGCCGCCACAAAGAGATGCTCGACATGATCGCCGTCACGATGGCGGGCCGCATCTCGGAGGAAATCGTCTCAGGCGACACCTCGACCGGCGCGGCGGGCGACATTCAGCAGGCCACGAATCTCGCCCGGGCGATGGTTTGCCAGTGGGGCATGAGCGACAAAATGGGAATGGTGCAATACGGCGCCGATGACGAATTCGTTTTTCTGGGTCGTGAAATGGGGCGTCCCAAGGTTTACAGCGAAGAAACCGCACGGGAAATTGACGAGGAAATCAAACGCATCATTGACGACGGGCACAAAGTCGCCTCCGACATCATCCAGACCCATCGCGACAAGCTGGAATTGATCGCCAGTTCGCTGCTCGAATACGAAACGCTCGACGGCGCGCAGGTGGAGGAAATTGTGCGCACCGGCAAGTTCACGCCGCCGGTACCCAAACCCGATTCCGGGCCGACCCTGGGCGCACCCGCCGGCACCCCCATGCCAGAAATCCCGCCCAAGCCGGCCCCACCGAAATTGCCGGGCTTGGGAACACCTGCGCCGGCAACGGCGTAGCCCGCCGCAGCAGCTGCCCTGGCACTTGACGGATTCGGTGGAAACGGGATGTCTGATTTGTGGCGGCGCTGGCGTCGAGGTAATCTCACCACTCCACTTAAAGCCATGCAGTGGAATCGCCGCAATCCGGAATCGCACGCTCCAATGGGTGCGTCAAGTTTCCTCGCTTCGCGGCCAGACTTTTCCGACAATCCAACCCGATGAACAAATCGGAACAAAAGCGTGCCCTCACCGCCGCCGTCCGTGCCGCTCGCGCGGCGGGCAGGCTCATGCGGCAGAACCTGCACCGCACCAAGACGGTGAACCTCGCCACGTCGCACGACATCAAGCTGGAACTGGATGTGCGCTGCCAACAACTCATCGAACGAACGTTGCGCGGGGAGTTCCCAAGGATCGCGCTGCTCGGCGAAGAGGGTGACTCCGGCGACGTCAACGCCACTTGCCGTTGGGTGGTTGACCCGATTGACGGCACGGTGAATTTCGCCTACGGCATCCCGCACGCGGCGGTGTCCATTGCGCTGGAAATCCGCGCTGACGCGGACACAGATCCGTTCAAAGCCGTGGCTGGCGTCATTTACGACCCGTTTCAAGATGAGCTTTGGACCGCGATCCGGGGCGAACCCGCCCGCTGCAATGGCCGCGTCATTCACGTTAGCAAAAGGGCGAAAACCAGCGAAGCCATCGTCACCATCGGTTTTGCGAAGAGCCTGGACAATCTCCGCAAGTCGCTACCCTACTTCGGGCGGCTGGCGCCGCGCGTGCGCAAGGTGCGCATCATGGGTTCGGCGGCATTGGCGTTGACCTACGTGGCCATGGGCCGGTTCGACGCCTATGTGGAACGCGGCATCAGCTTGTGGGACATCGCGGCGGGGGGGCTGATCCTTGAGTGTGCCGGCGGCGAATTCTGGACCGAACCAGTGCCCGGGCGTCTAAAATTCCGCATGATCGCCTCCAACGGCCGCTTGCGTCCCCGTCTCGCAATCCCGGTTTAACCGCCCGCGAGTGTTTGGAGCCGCTTCTTCAATTTTGCCAGCGCCCGTGCGCGATGACTCAGACGATTTTTAACGTCCTCGCCCAATTCGGCGAAGGTCTGTTCAAACCCCTCCGGCACGAACAAGGGGTCGTAGCCGAATCCGCCCTGCCCGCGCGGTTCAAAAAGAATCCGCCCCTCGCACGTTCCTTTGAATAACGCTGTTTGCATCGCAAACTTGTCCGCGTAACAAACGGGCGAGGCGCGCTCGACTTTCTCAAGCATGACCGGCGTCAACGCGATCACGCACCGGAACCGCGCGGTACGCTTGACCATTGGCACGTTTGCCAGCAGACGCAAGAGCTTGGCGTTGTTGGCGGCATCGGCGCAATTGACCAACTGGTTGGAATCCAATGCCGCGAACCGCGCGGAATGAACGCCCGGGTCCCCGTCGAGTGCATCCACTTCCAGACCGGAATCGTCGGCCAAAACGAAAACCCGCGAGCCATGAGTCGTGAGTCGTGAGTCGTTTGCGACTGCCAGCCAGCGGGCCAGTTCCACCGTTTTCTTTTTCGCATTGCCCGCAAACGTTCCGGCGTCCTCGACCACATGGGGCGCATCCGGAAAACCGGTCAGCGTGAGGTAATGAAATTTATTGCCGAGCATGGCGCGAATTTCGCCGGCCTTATGCGCGTTGCGCGTGGCGATGAGGAGTGCCGTCATGTGCGCCAACGATGCCAGTCCACCACTTAAACCTCAAGCCGCGCGCCGCAAAATCATTCGCGCCAGGGAAGCTCTGCCTGCCGGTCGCGGCTCGATCCGGACACGGGCTTTGGCAAAAAAGATCGCAAAGGGTTGCCCTGCAAAACTCAATCCATCGTGACAGCGCCGCGGAGACGTTTTTTTTCACCGTGATGCGATTTGTCGGCGAGCATGCGTTCCCTGGCGCGCCGGGAGCGTTTTCGTTTGGAGCGGCGGATTTTCTCGATCTCGGCGCGCCGGGCGGCCACAAAGCCTTTTTGCTTTTCCTCGATCTTGTCCAGCAACAAACGCCGCGCCAAGAAGCGATTCATGGCCTGTTGTCGCGACGTCTGACATTTCACGCGCAAGCCGGTGGGCCGATGCAGCAACATGACGCAGGTGGAGGTCTTGTTGACGTTCTGCCCGCCGTGCCCGCCGGATCGGACAAACGATTCCTCGATGTCGCTGTCGCGCACGCCGAGGGCGGCCATGCGTTGGGCAAGTTGCGCCAGCTTGTCCGGCGAAGGCAGAAACGAACTCATGGCGGCAGGGTAGGGGATTTGTCGGCGCATGGCAAATCTCTGCCGCCGATGAGGCGAAGTTGTGGGCGCGGTTTCAGCTACAGGGCGCAAACTTGACGAGATTGCGTGTAAGCACGGGCAGAAAAGGAGGCAACAATATATGGAACCTTGCTTTGACTTTCCTCATGCGTTGCTGTCTACTGACTCCGGTGGAGTTGCAACCGCTTCGATCACGCCTCACTTCGAGCCGCAGAGCCGCGAGTTCACCTCTAGAAAGTGGTAAGAAGATAAGTATGAAAGTCCTTTTGACTAGTGTTTGCCGCCCGATGGGCCCGAAATACGGCGATGCGTCGTCGGTCGGTTATGAACTCCTTTACCGGCAGGTGCTGCGCGCCCAGGGCATTTTCAGCCCGCGCACGGTGAATGTTCATTTCGGCCTCGATTACATCGCGGAGAATCTCGACGTGCCCACGGTGGTGCTGCAATACCCGTCGAAGCGCGAACTCATCAAGGAACTGAAGAAGGGCTACGACTACGTCGGCATCTCGTTCATCATGGCGGTGATGCACAAGATGAAGGAGGCGGTGGCCCTGATTCGCAAGTACGCGCCGGACAGCAAGATCGTGCTGGGCGGCTACGGCACCGTGTTGAAAGACGACGTGCTCAAGCCGTACGCCGACCACATCTGCCGGGAAGAAGGCGTGGCGTACTTCCGCCGGCTGCTGGGCGAGCCGGAAATCCCGATGCCGTACAAGCATCCGCTGATTGTGAGCTGGCTCAAAATCTTCGGGTGGAAAGTGTCGGGCACGGGAAAAATTTTCGCCGGCCTCGGTTGCCCGAACGGCTGCGACTTCTGCTGCACGTCGCATTTCTTCTCGCGCAAACACATCAAGCTGTTGCCGGAAGGCAAAGACATTTACGCCGTCGCGGAACGCTATCTCGACATGGACCCCAGTTTGGTCTTCCTGATTCTGGACGAAGATTTCCTGCTCAACAAACAGCGCGCGATGGAATTCCGCGATTGCGTGATCAAGGGCGGGAAGAAGCTTTCCATCTTCGCTTTCTCCAGCATCAAGGCGATCAGCCA
>JALOTT010000350.1 GCA_025457745.1 Verrucomicrobiota bacterium | reverse complement strand
GACAAGGTTTGGATAGCCGAAGAATCGGCGGCGACAAGTAAAATTTGATAAGACACATGCCCGGTGACATCCGCCACCGGGCATTCGGGGCCAGCGTGCCCATTGGCACTACCGGCTGGGTTTTTTCTATCCAGCCGTTTGGCCGGACTACCAGCCCATGCCCTTTCCAGGAGGGCCGGTTCGTTTAAGAACCTTGTGCTGCGCGGATGACGTGGTGCCACCCTGAGCTGTGGGTTTTTTTGCTCGATCACCGATCGGTCCTTTGCCCGGAGGAGATGCGGACAAGGTCCCGGCGAGGATGATCGAGAATGCCGACATTATCGCAGTCACTTTTTTTGTTGTTTTCATGTATTTTGTTCTTTCTGTTTCTTTATGCTGTCTGCCCCCCGCCGGAAGATTTCCGATGGAACCAAGGGCAAACGAGAGGGTTTCATGGCTTCACTCGTCACACGTACAGGCATACTCCGGGTTGCTGCATCCGGCGCAGGTGCTGAGGTCGAGTTTGATCCGGAAATTCTTTGGCTTGGCGTCAGCTCCGGACTTCAGTTGGAGGACGACGGTGTAGTGCTCTCCTGCTGGAAGCGGAGCTTTTGAAACGAGCAGATCGCCCTTCTTCTCAAACTCCAGCTTTGTTTTGCCGGTCGGAGCTTCGGCTGTGGCTGTGACGGCCTGATCGGCAGCAGGGTGAGCTTTCATTTCAGCATCATAGAAAGCGATGCTGATGGTCCGGTCTTTTTCGACAAAGAACTCGGCTTTCTCTTTGTCCACTTCTAGCAGGCGTCCTTTGCGGGGACCGGCCTTGATGGTGGCATCGGCGAGGGCGCTTCCGGTGAAGGCAAGCAGCGTGGCGGCAGTTAGAATACGGCGGATGGTTTTCATGGTTCGGTTCTTGGTTTGGTTTTTCTTTCAAGCCACTCGTAGAGCAACGGCACGACGAGCAGAGTGAGGAAAGTGGAGGTGACGATGCCGCCGATCACGACGGTAGCGATGGGGCGCTGGACTTCGGCTCCCGCTCCCGTGGCGATGGCCATGGGCAGAAAACCCAGCGAAGCGACAAGGGCGGTCATCAGTTTCGGACGAAGGCGGGTCAATGTGCCCTCGACCACGGCATCGCGGAGTGATTTGCCTTCCTCGCGAAGTTGGTTGATGAAGGAGATGAGCATGATGCCGTTGAGAACGGCAATGCCACTGAGAGCAATGAATCCGACTGCGGCGGAGATCGTGAACGGCATCGAGCGCAGCCACAGCGCGAAGATGCCGCCGGTGACGGCAAGTGGCACACAGAGGAAGATCAGCGCGGCCTGACGGAGGGAATTGAAGCTGAGGAAAATCAGCACGAAGATGAGTGCCAATGCCAGGGGCACCACAATCGTGAGACGTTGCTTGGCTTCCATCAGGTTTTTGAACTGCCCGCCGAACTCGAAGTAGTAGCCGTTTGGGAATTTGACCTTTTCATGAAGAGCCTTGGTAGCTTCGGCGACAAAACCCGCCGTGTCCCTGTCCCTTACGTTGATCAGCACGGAAACCCGGCGCTGGGTATCCTCCCGGGCAATTTGATTCACCTGATCGACCAGTTTCACTTTGGCGATCTGGCCCAGCGCGAGCATCATGCCATCCTCGGTGCCGAGTGGCAGCCGTTCCATCGCGGCGAGATCCGCCCGGCGGTCTTCCGCAAGGCGAACGATGATGGGTGTGCGTTGGTTTCCTTCGATCATGATGCCTGCCTCACCCCCGGCCAGCGCGGTTTCTATCAGTCGGTTGAGATCATCCGAGTGGACGTTGAACTTCTGCATCGCCTCGCGGTCGGGCTGGATCTCGATCATAGGCACCTTGCCGATGGAATCGAACTCGGTTTCCTCACCACCGCGGATGCCGTTGAGCACGGTCCGAACTTCACCGGCGAGGCGTTCGAGTTCATCGTAGTTCTCTCCATAAATCTTGCACATCAGGTCGGCTCGGGCACCGGCCATGATTTCGTTGAACCGCATTTGGATAGGTTGGGAGATCAAGACGTTTTGTCCGGGTACCTGTTCCAGCAGGCGGCGGCGCATGAGGTCGCCCAGGTCTTCCTTGCTGATGGTTTGTCCATCAATTTTCCGCCATTTCTCCTTGGGATGCAGCATGAGGTAGGTGTCGGAAACATTCGGTCCCATGGGATCGGACGCGATTTCCGCCGTGCCAATGCGGGAGAAGGTGTCGCGGATTTCGGGGAAATCACGCCGTAGGATCTGCTCGGAGTGTTTCTGCAAGTCCACGGACGCGGTGAGTCCCGCGCTGCTGCTGCGGATGAGTTGAAGGGTGAAGTCGCCTTCATCGAGCTGGGGGATGAACTCGGAGCCAAGTCTTGAGAAGATGACGAGCGAAAGACCGAAAAGACCGAACATCGGCAGAATGATCAACCAGCGGAAGCGCAGGCCGAAGTTCAGCAGCGGCGAATAAATGCGCTTGGTGAGAGTGACGAGCCAGTTGTCCTTTTCACGGATGTTGCCGCCCAACAGATACGAGCACAGCACCGGCATCAGCGTGAGGGCGAGTATCAATGAACCGCCCAGAGCGAGCATGACGACCACCGCCATGGGTTTGAACATTTTGCCTTCGATGCCCTGAAGCGCGAGGATGGGCAGATAGACAACAGTGATGATCAGTACCCCGAAGAACATCGGATTGGCCACTTCCTTGGCGGAGCGCAGGACTTCCCGCGTGCGCTCTTCAGCGGTGAGCCGTCGGCCCAGAGCATGCTGTCGTTCGCCCAAATGACGGACGATGTTTTCGACCATGACCACCGCGCCGTCGATAATCAGACCGAAGTCCACGGCACCGAGACTCATCAGGTTTCCTGATAGACCCATTTCGACCATGCCGATCATGGCGAAAAGCATGGAAAGCGGGATGACCATGGCGACGATGAATGCGGCGCGGATATTTCCAAGAAGGAGGAAGAGCACCACGACCACGAGGATTGCACCCTCAAAGAGGTTTTTCTCCACGGTGTGAATGGTGCGGTTGACGAGGTTGCTCCGGTCATAAAGCGCCTTGATGCTGACGCCGACGGGCAGCTTTTCCTGAATCTGCTCAAGTTTCGCGCGGACGGATTGGGCGACAAGCCGGGTGTTCCCACCGGCAAGCATGATAGAGGCACCCACGAGCGCTTCTTCGCCTTCGTGAGTACTGGCACCAGTGCGGAAGGAAGATCCGATGGCGACGGTGGCCACGTCACTTACCAGAATCGGGCGGACACCTGCCCCGAACTTCAATGGAAGGCGGGCGATTTCATCCGCCGCCGTGACGCGAGTGGGAGCGCGAACGATGAGTTGTTCGCCGCCAATCTCGATGTAGCCACCACCAGCATTGAGTGTGTTTTGGCTGATAACTTCAGCGAGCATATCGAGTGATAGGCCGGCGGCAGCGAGCTTGGAGGGATCCGGTTGGATGACGAGCTGACGCTCGTAACCGCCGCTGGTATTGACCTCAGCGACACCCGGAGTTCCACGAAGCAGGGGTTTGACCGTGTATTCCTGGATCTGGCGGAGCGCCATGAGCTGTTGCTCGCGGGTGGCAGGCTTGTCTTTGGCGTCGGACGTGTAATCGAGACTGTAGTAGAAGATTTCACCCAGACCGGTGGCGATGGGCGCGAGTTTGGGTGAAAGCCCTTCCGGTAAATCGTCAAGCACGCCTTGCAGGCGCTCAGTGACAAGTTGACGGGTGCGGTAAAGATCCACGCCGTCCTTGAAAGTCATCGTGACTTGGGAAAGACCGAACTTGGAGAGCGAGCGTAGCTCCACCATATCCGGCAGTCCGGCCATTTCGCTTTCGATGGGGAATGTGACCAGCTTTTCAACTTCCTCCGGAGCAAGCGCTGGCACGGCAGTATTGATCTGCACTTGGGGGTTGGTGATGTCGGGAACCGCGTCGATGGGCAGGCGCAACATCGCCCAGACACCAACACCCACGAGAACGAGGGTGGCGAGCAGCACTGCCACGCGTTGCCGCATGACGAAATCCAATAGGTGATTCAACATGGTGTGTTAGTGTCCACAGGTGCAGGCTTTTCCTCCGCGAAGCACTTGAAGCTCCGCCATCCACAGCGACATGACGGGCGTCGTCACAATCTGGTCGCCCGCGTAGAGGCCGTCGGTGATTTCCACGAACTTGTCATCCGTGACCCCCGTTTTCACCGGAGTGCGGACGAAAAAATCTCCGTTGACCGCGTAAACAAACGAACCCTCCGCAGTCTTGAGTAAAGCTGCTGCCGGAACGGCCGCCACCGCATCACCGGCTGGCAGGCGGAGCATGGCCTTGAGCGGCTCGCCTGCCGTTAGTTTCTCCGCGGTGGTGATGGTGATCTCGGAGTCCCCCATGACGCCGAGCGGGTTGGTTTCAATCTTTTCGACTGTGCCTTTGAACGTGGTATCGCAATGAAACTCCACCTCCATGCCCGGGCGGATGGCCTTGGCCTGTTCGGGGGTGACCCATCCGGTGGCGGTGTTCTGCGTTTCTGCGGAAACATTTAGGGAAATGACGGGGGCTACCTTCTTTTCCCCGACGTCCTCGACTTTCAGACCAATGGCTTTGCTCATTTTCTCAGTGAGCGAAAGGCCCTGGCCTT
>JALOTT010000349.1 GCA_025457745.1 Verrucomicrobiota bacterium | reverse complement strand
GCCCACGAATCAGGATGCTTGAGCGCATCCACGTAAGTGCCCAGGCCCTTGCTGAAGGCCTGCGCGAACACGTTCAACAGCGGCAGCAGGAGAAACACGAGACAGAACAACAGCGCCAGGCCGATGAGCAGCCACTTCACCAAAAGCGATTCCTCCGCGCCCCGCTGTGATTTCGCGTGGCCCGCGCCCAATCGGCTTTTGATGGCTCCAGTCATGTCAGTTCGCAAATTTACTGGCCCAGTGCTCGAGCAGGTTCACCACCGCCAGCAAGGTGAAGGAAATAATGAGCAGGATCACCGCCAGCGTGATCGCGCCGGAGTAATCGAATTCCTCCAACCGCATCCAGATCAGATACGGCGCGATCTCGGTCTGGTAAGGCAGGTTTCCAGAAATAAAAACAATCGAGCCATATTCGCCGATGGCCCGCGCGAAGGCCAGGGCAAAGCCCGTGATGACAGGCGGCAGCAGCGACGGCACGATGACACTGACAAACGTGCGCAGGCGTCCCGCGCCCAGCGTGGCGGACGCTTCCTCCACCTCACGCTCGAAATTCTCGAGCACCGGCTGCAGGGTGCGCACCACGAACGGCATCCCGACGAACGTCAAGGCGATCACCACGCCCAAGGGCGTGAACGCGCCTTGGATTCCCAGCGGCACGAGATACTTTCCGAGCCAGCCATTCGCCGCGAACAGGTTCGCCAGCGTCAAACCCGCCACCGCCGTCGGCAGGGCGAACGGAAAATCCACCATCGCATCAATCAACCGGCGACCGGGGAATTCGTAGCGCACCAGCACCCAGGCCAGCAGCGTGCCGAAGATGGCATTGGCAATGGCCGCGATGAAGGACGCGCCGAACGTGAGCCGGTACGCCGCCAGAGCGCGCTCCGTCGTGGCCAGGTGCCAGAATTCGCTCCCCGAAATCCCCAGCGTCCGGATCACGAGGCAACCGATGGGAATCAGGACGATCGCGCTCAAATAGAAGAGCGTGAAGCCCATTGTGAGGCCGAAACCGGGCAGGACGTTGAATTTTTTCTGCGCCATGCGGGCGACAAATTTTACTTCAAGACACGGCGGCGGCAAAGGCTTTCGTCGCGGCTGCCGGAATTTTGTTTTGGGCCGGGGTTGTGCTCAAGGTGTCAGCGGTTGCCTTGTTGGATTTGATCGAACACGCCGCCGCCGGCAAAGTGCGTCTGCTGGGCCTTCCGCCAGCCACCGAAGACTTCATCAATGGTGAAAAGGTTCAGCACCGGAAAATCCTTCGCGTGCTTCTCCGCGACGGCTTCGAGACGCGGGCGGTAAAAATTCCGCGCCGCGATCTCCTGCCCTTCCAGCGTGTAGAGGTATTCGAGATACGCCTCGGCCAGGGCCTCCGTGCCCCGGCGCCTGGCGTTCTTGTCCACCACGGTCACCGGCGGCTCGGCCAGAATGCTGACCGACGGCACGATGATTTCGAATTCACCTTTGTTGGATTCCTTCAAGGTCAGAAAGGCCTCGTTCTCCCAGCCCACGAGCACGTCGCCGATGCCGCGTTGCACGAAGGTCGTTGTTGCGCCCCGCGCGCCGGTGTCCCACACGGGAACGTTACGATAAAACTTCGCCACAAATTCCTTCGCCTTCGCCTCATCGCCGTTGTTCTTCTTGAGGGCGTAGCCCCAAGCCGCGAGATAAGTCCAGCGCGCCGCGCCGGAGGTTTTTGGATTCGCCGGAATGATGGCGACGCCCGGCTTCACGAGGTCGTCCCAATCCTTGATGCCCTTCGGGTTTCCCTTGCGCACCAGAAATACAATGGTGCTCGTGTACGGCGCGCTGTTGTGCGGCAGCCGCTTTTGCCAGGCGGCGGGAAAAAGCCTGGCCTTCTCCGCAATCGCATCCATGTCGTACGCCAGCGCGAGCGTGACCACGTCGGCTTCGAGGCCATCCATCACGGCGCGGGCTTGCTTGCCCGAACCGCCGTGCGATTGCTGCACCTCCACGGTCTCACCCGTTTTTTCCTTCCAATGCTTCGCGAACGCCGCGTTGAAATCGGCGTAGAGTTCCCGCGTGGAATCGTAGGCAACGTTCAGCAGAATGATGTTTTTGGCGCTGGCTGCGGCCACCAGGCCGAGCGCGAGCAAGGCCGCGCTGAAGCATCTTTTTAAGTTGGTCGTATTCATGGATTGGTCTCCTTCAATTCCCGGCTATTTAGAACCCATGTTGCAGGCGCGTGAAGAAAACATTCTCGGCCTGATGGGTCACGGTCGCCGGCGGGACGAGGATACTGGTTTCAACACCCGCTGGCGCAGCGGCCCGGCCCGCAGTTGCCTGATTGTCCGCAGCGACCTGGCACTGCGCTTTCGTGACAAGGACGAGCAGCGCCAGACTAGCGACGCCGAGGCTGGGGATTGGGAATCGTTTCATGGTGTTCTGGATTCGTTTTGTCCAAACGCACGCGTTCGGTTATCTCGATTTGCACCACACGCGCACGCGACGGTAGCCCACTTTCCCGGGACAAGGCCACTCCAAACCCTGCGCCACAAAAATTGCGTGTCAACCGCGCGCAAATGAATTATTCCATCTGCGTGAGCCCCGCGCGCCGAATTCAGAACCTTGCCCTCATTGGTTTCATGGGCACGGGCAAGTCGTCGGTGGGCCGGCTCGTCGCCGACACGCTGCATTTCACCTTTCTCGACACCGATGACGTCATCGAAGCGCGCGCCGGCAAACCCATCACCGAGATTTTTGCGCAGGAAGGCGAGCCGGCGTTCCGTGAACGCGAATGCCGGCTGGTTGAGGAACTCGCCCGACGCGACAAAACCGTCATCTCGACCGGCGGCGGTTTGCCAATCAACCCCGCCAATCTGGCGAGCCTCAAGTCTCATGCGCTCGTCGTCTGCCTTTGGACGTCGCCGGAACAGATTTTTGAGCGCGTGCGGCATCAGACCCACCGGCCGCTGTTGAACGACCCCGACCCGCTGGGAAAAATCCGCTCGCTCCTCGCCGCGCGCGAGCCGTTCTATCGTCAGGCCGACGTGCTCGTGAACACTGAATTGCGTTCCGTCAAGGAAGTCGAGCAACAGGTCATCGATCAGTTCCGCCTCGCCCAGTCCACCCACCGATGAAAGAAGTCATCCGGCAACGCGCGCTCGAACTGGGCTTCGACGACTGCCGGTTCACCACGGCGGAAGCGCCCGAAAGCGCGGCACCGTTTCAGGATTGGTTGCGCGCGCGCCGGCACGGCGAGATGGCCTACCTCGAACGCAACGCGGACAAGCGCATCAATCCGCAACGGGTGTTGCCTGGCGCACGGAGCGTGATTTGTCTGGCGGCAAGTTACGCGCAGCGTGACGAGTGGCGGGTGACGAGTGACGCGAACTGTGCGCCGGAGTCTCGTCACCCGTCACCCGTCACTCGTCATGCCGCCATTGCCTGCTACGCCCGGTTCGACGATTACCACGCCGTGCTCGGCAAACATTTGAAAACGCTGGCCGGATTCGTAAATCAGCTCGGCAGCGGCGACACGCGCTCACTTTGGTATGTGGATACCGGGCCTGTACTCGAACGCGATTTCGCGCAGCGCGCCGGCCTTGGCTTCATCGGCAAGCACACCAACGTCATCAGCCGGAAACTTGGCAACTGGATTTTCCTCGCGGAAATCCTGACGACGCTGGAGTTGGAAGCCGACGCGCCGGAAAAAAACCGGTGCGGCTCCTGCACCCAGTGCATCGCGGCTTGCCCGACGAAAGCCATCACCGCGCCGTTCCAACTCGATGCGCGACTTTGCATCTCCTACCTCACCATCGAACTGAAAGGGCCGATCCTCTTTGAATTGCGCCCGGCCATCGGGAATCGGATTTACGGGTGCGACGATTGCCTCGCCGTGTGTCCATGGAATCGCTTTGCCCGCGAGGGAAATTTGATGAAAGCGCACGCCCGGCCCGACCTCGCGACGCCGGATTTGGTGGAGTTGCTTCAACTCGACGAAGCCGGATTCAAAGCCCGCTTCGTCGGAACGCCAATGCTGCGCGCCAAACGTCGCGGCTTGTTGCGGAACATTTGCGTGGCGCTGGGGAATGTCGGTGATGAATCCGTTTTACCCGCTCTGCAAAGAGCGTCGTATGATGGCGAACCGCTGATTGCCGAACACGCGCGTTGGGCCATCGGGCAAATCGAATCACGATTCAGGTAGGGCGGGCAGTCTGCTGCCTGCCGAGGCAGGGTCAGGGCAGACGAAATCAGTGTCGGAAGCCGGGAATTGTTATTATTGGAAAAAAGCGCAGTTTTCAGTGTTTTCCCCATGAGCACGGTTGCTGAAATCGAAAAGGCCATTCAAAAGTTGACGCCGCAGGAAATCAAGGCGGTGGCCGACTGGCTTCAGGAATTCCGCGAAGAAATGTGGGGCCAGCAGATTGACGCCGATGCCAGGGCCGGGAAGCTCGGCAAGTTCATCGCCAAGGCCAAGGCCGATTCCCGGGCGGGCAAAGCCAGGCCCTTTCCTTGAAATCTTCCGCGCTGCCGGAGTTCTGGGACTGTCTGGAATCACTCCTGTCCCGCTTAAAACCCCAGCAAACATTGATGATTATCGGTGTCGGGCGATGTGGGAGTGGGAGGAAGTTGAGCCAGGGCCTGTGAAAT
>JALOTT010000348.1 GCA_025457745.1 Verrucomicrobiota bacterium | reverse complement strand
ATTTACGGACCGCGAACCCGATAGAACTTGTTGGAGTTGCCGGTCGCCTCGGTGAACACGCCGTTGGTAATGCCGGCGCTGGTCCACGGACCGGAGATGCTGCCGGCAGTCTGCAACTCGCCCCACGAAAACGTGACCTGGACCACTCCGTTGGTCACTGAAAAGCCGGTGATGGCGGGCAACGGCGGGTGCACCACCGCCGAGGTGAAGGTCGGACTCAAAACAACGGCGGGATTGGTCGAGACGATCCCGCCTCTGGCAGCGTTGGCCGAGACCGACACGGTCGCCTGTTGGCTAATGGTCAAGGCGCACAAGGTGCCGGATGCCCCGGGAATGGCCGACGGCGTCGCCACGTCCCACAGTCCCCCAAACTCCAGGGTGACACCCGGGGAGCCGAGCCCAGCCAGGGTGCCGCCGGGGTTGTCGCCCGGGACTGCCAGGGGGGTGTACTCGGCCACATTCCAGTTCACGCTGTTGCCGGGACCAACGGTGAGGTGATCACGGAACGCAGCGGGGAAGATGCCGTAGCCGGTGTTGCCGGCAGTGCTGGGACCTCTGAGGAAGTTGGAAATGGCGAGGATACGGCCTTTGTCCACGGTGACATCCAGGGCGAACGCGCGGACGGTCTCGCCGGCGGTGCACTGGTATTTGACCCAGGCGACGGAGTTGCTGTCCTGGATGAACACGTTGACCCCAGCGGGGGCGGAAAAGGCAACCAGGAAGAAGAGGAGGGATGCCACCGCCTTCGTCATTGCTCCGGTTCCCGCGCCCCATCGGCTGTTGATGAGGAGCGGCCTCACATTGGCAATGGGATAGAATTCTGGCAGCAAGCCATCGGGGAAGGAAGCATCGCTCGTATTGGATGGCGCTCTCATAATGCTGGTTCTTTGGTCCGGATTTTCATTGCATCGCGGGCGTAGACGACCGCTTGCCGTTTTCCTGCCCGTCAGTAATCTAGCAGGCGAGGCACAATCCGGCGATGCTGCCCTGCGCATAAAAATTACGATTCTGCGCCACTGGGGCCACGATGTTGGATTTGATGATTTAGCATTTTGCGCCACACGCGGTGCCCAGGAGAACTGCCGCCCTCAGGCCCGCCATGAAGCAAGGGGATGAACCGCCCGGTGGACCTATTCACCCACTGGAGGTGGCCCTGAGGCGCACGCGCGTTTCCCACGATTCCGGTCCACTTGCCTTGGCGTGGACAAGAGCACCGATATTTGCTGAAATGCAGCCATGACCATGCGCGATCACGAAAACTCAGGCCACCCAACGGTTCGTGTTTTGAATACGCCAGTTTTCGTGGTTCTGTTCATCATCGCCTTCATGGTTTCGGGTTGTCGCGGAGGCAAGTCCGCCAGCCTCCCCGCCCCTGACGCAAAGTCGGGCAATCCCATCATCCAGGGCTGGTATGCGGATCCGGAGGGTATTGTCTTTGGTGACCGGTATTGGGTTTATCCCACCTACTCGGCGCCGTATGACGCGCAGGTGTTTTTTGACGCATTCTCCTCGCCGGACTTGGTGCATTGGACCAGGCATCCCCGTATCCTGGACACCAACGCAGTGCCTTGGGCGAACCGGGCGATGTGGGCCCCGTCAATCATTCGCAAGGACGGTCGCTACTACTTTTTCTTTGCGGCGAATGACATTCAGAACAACCGCGAATCCGGCGGCATTGGCGTCGCGGTCGCGGACCAACCGGAAGGCCCCTTCCGTGATTATCTCGGCAGGCCGCTCGTGGACCAGTTCCACAATGGCGCACAGCCCATTGATGCGTTCGTGTTTTGCGATTCGGACGGCCAGCATTACTTGATTTATGGAGGGTGGCGTCACTGCAACATCGCCCGTTTGCAGGATGATTTTCGGGGCTTTGTCGCATTCGCAGACGGAACCGTTTTCAAGGAAATCACGCCCGCCGGATATGTCGAGGGTCCGTTCATGCTCCGGCGCGGCGGCAAATACTACTTCATGTGGTCCGAGGGGGGCTGGACGGGGCCGGACTATTCGGTCGCCTATGCGATTGCGGATTCCCCACTCGGGCCGTTTCAGCGAATTGGCAAGATCCTCCAACAAGATCCGAAGGTGGCCACGGGAGCCGGGCATCATTCGGTCATTCAAGTGCCTGGCAAAGACGAATACTACATCGTCTATCACCGCCGGCCCTTGGGCGAAACGGACGGCAATCATCGCGTAGTGTGCATTGATCGGATGGAATTTGATGCCGACGGTTTCATCCAGCCGGTGAAGATCACTTTCGAAGGCGTAAGCCCGAGACCGCTGGGCAAGCCTCGCCCTCGCTAAAATCAGGGTGGCAATCCCTGCCAGGGCCTGGCGCCAGCCGGCTGGGCGAACGATCTCTGAGGTCTCAGGCATTCGGCGCGGGCGGCGGTTTGAAGCCATCGTCCTCAGGCGCTTGAGCGAAGCCCGAAGTCAGTGAGCCGGGACGAGTCTCAACTTGGCGAAAACGGGAAAATGGTCGCTGGGGAACTGGCCGTTGCGGGAAAAGGTGGAGATCGCGGCCCGTTCCACCTCCACCCCGCCGCGGACCAGAATCCAGTCAATGCGCGGACCGCCCGGCACGGCCGCTTTGAACTGGTTGGACGTGCCTACTCCCTCGCCGTCCCGCTCGGGAGCGGCCAGCCAGGCGTCGCGGAAAAATCCGCCGTCAGTGAGTATCTTAAAAACGGCGTTCGTTGGCGCCGCGGCATTAAAGTCGCCAATCAGCAGCACGGGAATTTTGGTCTCCAGAGCGGCCACACGTTGGCGGAGCAGTTCCGCGCTCTTCTCGCGCGCCGCCTGCACCTGGTGGTCGAAGTGGGTGTTGAACAGGTAAAACTCCGCCCCGGTACTGCGGTCGCGGAATTTCACCCAGGTCACCATGCGGCGATAGGTGTTGCCCCACGTGGCTGAGTTGATCACTTCCGGCGTGTCCGAGAGCCAGAAGTGATCGTAGGCGAGGGGCTCGACCCGCGCTCTGCGATAGAAGACGGCCATGAACTCACCACGGCTTCCGCCCTCGCGACCCAAGCCAATCCAGTCGTATTCGGGCAGGTCATGGGCCAGTTCTTTGATCTGGGGATAGAGGCCCTCCTGTGTTCCCATCACATCCGGCGCGAGGTCGCGGATGAGTTCGCGCATGATCGGACGTCGTTGCGGCCAGGCATCGGGTGGGTTCGGGCTGGCCCAGCGGATGTTGTAGGTCATCACGATGAGTGCCGTCGGCGATGCGTTGGTCGCATTCTCCGCCCGGCCTGACGACGCAAGCAGCAACAACAGGGGGAGTGAGCGTAGCAGTGTTTTCATATTCTTCGGTGTGGAGTCACTCAATACTGTGGATGGCGCATTTGGCGCTTTAGCAAAGAACCGAGCGGGCGAACGGCTCTGCAATAAACCAGTCATTCAACATTTTCTCAACAGCTTTCAAAGCCCCAAAGGCCACCCGCATTGGACAAAATCAGTTCTGGCAGACAGCCCGTCTTCGTTCTGCTCGCGGAAGCGGCGTCGTGGAGGCTGCCCTAAACGTCAGCACGCGCGAAGCGGCCCTTCACCCGGCCGGCGACGCCCGCGAGTGAGAAGTCGTAACCAAGAACGGGAATGCCAGCGCGGCCTGCGTCGCGGATGATCTGTTGAAGATGCTCCAGTTGCTGCCGCTGCCTCGGACCATCGAGCAGCACGTCGCGCCGACCACCAGAACGACCGCTGCGCTCGAGGTGACAAAGCACGTGCGATGGCCAGCCCAAGGCCGGTTCTTGCCCTGCGGCACCAGGATTACCTTTCACAGGATCATTTCAGGAAGAAGTAGAGCACGCCCACTGTGACCAACAGAAGCAAAGTGACGATGCGCGGATCGCTTGCGCCGTCCAACCGGCCTTTCAGGAAGGCCAGCGGATGATCCCAGCAAACTTTGGCGACATCGGCCGCGTTCATGGCCGGGGTCAGCAAACTCGTGACGAGGTAAATCACCACGCACAGCACGGCGATGATGGGACCGACCAGCATGAACGGAACGCCCAACCCTTGAATCGGGTCGGTCACCAGTCCGCCGAATCGCTCGTGCGCCCGGTCGGGCAAGAGCATCTTACCGATGCCCGGCATGTCCAGCACGAAGTAAATCCCGCCGATGATCGTGCCGGCGTAGAGCGTCGTCATGGCCGCCTGCCAGGTGCCGCGTTTCCACAACACACCCAGCACAAAGACGGTGGTCACCGCCGGTGCGAACGTCATCGGAATCTTGTTGATCGCCTCAAAGATGGTGCCGAACTGGTCGCCCTGGGTGGACCAAAGCATTGCCAGCAACATGATCACACCGGTCGTGATCCGGCCGATGGTGACGACGCGCTTGTCGCGCATGTCGGGTCGGCGGCGCTTCACCAGGTCCAGCGAAATGATGGTCGCGCAACTGTTCAGCGCCGCCGCCATGCAACTCATCAGCGCCGCCGCCATGCTGGCGGCAAGCAATCCCCTCAGGCCCACCGGCACGAGATGATTGATGAGCGCCGGCAGCATTGTGTTGTAATCAGGCACCGTTGTGCCCGCGACGTTCGCGAGGTGAAACGCGCCCTTGTGCCAGAGCACAGAACCAATGACCCCGGGCAACACCATGAGGAACACCGGTGTG
>JALOTT010000567.1 GCA_025457745.1 Verrucomicrobiota bacterium | reverse complement strand
CAGCTACAAGAGTGGCGGCGCGCTCGAAGCCCACTTCGGCCTCGGCAAGCAAACCAAAGTGGACGTGAAGGTCATGCTGCCCAGCGGCAACACCGCGACCTTCGCCGGCCTGGAGGCGGATCAATTCCTTGATTTGAACCCAACAACGGGGAAATGGGCACCGCAGACAAAATGAACTCCATCATCCCAGTGAGTGTGAGCAGCCGCGTTGTTCTTCTCGCTCAAAGACGATAACTTCCGCGCCATGAATTTAAAGCTCCTCTTGGTCTGCTCGTTTTTGCTTTCCGGCCTGCTGCCCCGAGGAACCGGCGGCGCGGAACTCATGTCGCTGGTTGCGCAAGGTCTGGCTGCTCCAGTGGCACAGGCGCCGGCTGGCACGGGTGGTCCCGTCGCCACTAGTCAGCCCACGCCACCCGAACAGAGAGAGCTTCGCCTTGCGGATATCACAGAAAAACCCGTTTCGTTTCAGTCCGGCATTGGCGAATCGGGGGAGTTTACGTGGTGGTATGTCCTGCCGATTTCCGCTGGAGTCGTCGTGGATGCCTCGCGTTCAGACTTGATGCGCTGGCTTCGGGATGGCTCCCCCTGGTCTCTCTTGGACCTACCGGTTCTGGGGCTGCGATATAGCAATCAAACGCTGGTTGTCATCGTGCCCTGGCCGCACTACGCGGAATTGATCGTCCAAGACCGGATCGGCATCCGATATTCCTTCCCCAAGGGCCGTCACCAAGCCACGCCGTGCGAGATTGTCGCAGTGCGCCGGGGAGCCGATCCATTGGAAGCCGCCCGGGCCTTCCGCGAATGGCGCCTCAGCGCCACCAATACTGGCGCCATCCCGCGTCCGCGTTCGCTCGAAAAGAAAATGGCGGACCTGGAGAAAGTGAAACGCCTGCCGGGCGCGCCCCATTTTTACCTTTGGGGACCGGCGCTGTTTAGCAAGCACGATGTTCCAAGGAACAAATGGGTGCCGTTCGCCAAGGCGCTGCGTAGCGCGGCCCCGGAAAGCTTCGGCGGCAAGCTGGTGAGACTCTTTCCAGAGGACCAGCGCCGCGCTCTGCAAGAACTGGCCTCGGCGGAGTGGCCGATGGACTACCTGACGGGCAGCCTGGCCGGCGCCATCGATACGGTGCTCTCAGGAAATGACCTCCTGAATCTAGGCGCCGATGTCCCGGCAGCGGAAGTGATTCGGCGCAATCAGCAGGCGCTGGCGGCTGCTTTCGGAAGCTACGTCAATCCGTCCGAGTCCTGGGGCGACGGACTGTCCAAGCCCCTGCTGGATTCGCTTCACGACGCGGGCATTGAACGGGCGCTTCTTCTGTTGAGTGACTTGTATGGCCGGTCATTCCGACCGGATGTCGTGGCCCAAGCCGAGAAGCTTGGCTTCCTGATTGGTCCCTACGACTCCTACCATTCCGTCCACTCGCCAACGGCTGGTCCCAACGACACTGCCCACCGCCGGGCCCAACAACACTTGGGAGACGGCCCAGTTCGACGCCACAGCGTATCAACAAGGCCGGGTGATAAACGCCGATGGATCGGGACACGGGGGATTCAAGGGCCGGGGTTATCACTTTTCACCCCAAGCCGCCTGGCCCTATGTGCAGGAGCGGGTCGGCCGCATTGTCCAGCAAGCACCTTACTCCGCCTGGTTCATCGATTGCGACGCCACCGCCGAGTGCTTCGAGGATTTCAGCCGCGAGCATCCGGCTACCAAAAGCGAGGACACCAGACTGCGGCGGCAGCGCCTGGCGTGGTTGGAGTCGAAGCACCGGATGGTGGTCGGCAGCGAGGGGGGATCGGTGCTGTTCGCCGACGTGATTCACTTTGGCCACGGCGTCCACACGCCGTATATCGGCCATCTGTCGCCCTCCTTCAAGGACGCGAAAAGCCCTCATTACCTTGGGCGTTTTTACCCGCCGGACAGCCCGGATCAATCGTTCAAGCCGGTTACGATTCCACCCTCGCTGAAGGTGCCGTATTTCGATCCGTCGGTTCGCATTCCGCTTTACCAGGCTGCGCTCGGGGACGAACTCATCGCCACGCACCACTGGAGCTTTGACTCCTTGAAACTCAAGGATGTCGAGACCACCCGGGAGTTGCTCGAAATTCTCTACATGCTGCCGCCCATGTATCACCTCAACCGGGAGACCTGGCCGAAGCGGCGCGAGCGCATTGTGCGGCATTTAGCCTTTTGGGGGCCGCTCCACCGCGAGCTGGCAACCGCGCCGTTGACGCGTTTCGCATGCCTGAGCGAAGACAGGCTCGTTCAGCGGACGACGTTCCGTCCCAAAACCGGCGAGGTCACGATCACGGTGAACTTTGGCGGGAAGGCCCAAGCGGGCTATGCCCCGTATTCGGCGACAGTGAGCGGGTCCATTTCGGTGCCCCAACCAGTCTATCACGCAACGCAATGAGCCAAAAACTGCACCGCTTCAGCACCGTGGTCCTCGCTTTGAGCATACTCGGCTACCTTTCTTGCCACACCCTGGTCACGGCCGCGCCGAACATCCTTGTCATCCTCGCTGACGATGCGGGCTACGCGGATTTCGGTTTCCAAGGCGGCGGGATCAACGGCGATTTCGCCGCGCTCACGCCCCACATTGATTCGCTGGCCATGGGGGGAGTGCGATTCAGCAGCGGCTATGTGGGCGGGCCGGTGTGTTGTCCGTCGCGGGCGGGGTTGATGACGGGACGCTACCAGCAGCGATTCGGCATGGAG
>JALOTT010000347.1 GCA_025457745.1 Verrucomicrobiota bacterium | reverse complement strand
CGGAACCTGCGTTGGCCCCACGACTACCGTCTGCCGACGCGTCCGTCACGTCGAAGCGGGAGCCTGGTTCATCCGCCGCCGTAAATTCTCAGCCACCGCGAGGAACGCCAGACCGGGCTTCGATTTCGGAGCCGACACCACCACCGGCACGCCGCGGTCGCCGCCTTCGCGGATTTCCGTGAAGATCGGCACTTCGCCGAGGAAGGTCGTGTTCTGCCGCTCGGCTTCGCGGCGGCCGCCGCCGTTGCCGAAAATCTCGACGCGGGTGCCGTCGGGGGCGGTGAAGTAACTCATGTTCTCGACGATGCCGAGGATCGGCACGTTGACCTTCTCGAACATCGCAATGCCCTTGCGCACCACTCCCAACGACGCTTCCTGCGGCGTGGTCACGATGACGCCGCCGTCCAGCGGCACGGTCTGGCACAGCGTCAATTGCGCGTCGCCCGTGCCCGGCGGCAGGTCCACGAGCAGATAATCCAGTTCGCCCCAGTCCGTGACCGTGATGAATTGCTGGATGGTGCGCTGAATCATCGGCCCGCGCCAGATGACCGGTTGGTCGCCGTCGAGCAGAAAGCCGATGCTCATCAATTTCACGCCGTGGTTGATGGGCGGAATCATTTTTTCGTCGTCGTTCAGGGTGGGGCGTTGGTGGATGCCCATCATCAGCGGAATGCTCGGCCCATAAATGTCGCAATCCAGCAGGCCCACCCGCGCACCGAGGCGATTGAGTCCGCAGGCCAGATTGACGGCCACGGTGGATTTGCCCACGCCGCCCTTGCCGCTCGCCACGGCGACGATGCGCTTGATGCCCGGCACGCGGTTCTGATTCGCCCAAGGATCCGTTCCGCCCGCGCCGGGGGCGCCGGGCGTGGCGGCAGGCTGTTTGACTTCGACGTGAACGTGCTTCACGCCGGGCAAGGCGTTCAAGATGCGCTCCGAGGCCGAACGAAATGATGTCGCGCGAGTAGCCGGGATATTTCACGGCCTTCAGCGCGTTCCTGATGTCGTCTTGTGAAAGTGAACTCATGCGTCCGAACAAGTTGCCAGTGTTGGCCGGAAAAACAAATTCAGATCACGGCGAGAAATGCGGAGCTTTTGCTTGCTGCCGCCAGTTGCGATGCTCCGAATTGACCGGTCACAACGTCCAAGCCGGCCACCTGGATGCCCTCGTTCTTTACGCCGGTGTATCTGCTGAAGCAAGCGGGGCAATGCCTTGGGCGACAGGCTTGAACTGAAGGCAACGAGGCCAACAGGCCCAAGGTGATCCAGGTGGTTTTTGAATTCATGGACTGACTTGGCGGACTTGGAAGTACTGCCTGGGCGGCGGCGCGGGCCAGGCGACATTTCGGACCGTGGGATTGGTTGTGGCTGTGAATTGATCAACCGTGGTCGGCCAGTTGATCAGGTCTGACGACCCCAGAATGGTGTACGATTTGCCCGGTGTCGTCGCTATCGTGAAGGCAAGCTGGCCAGCCGAAACCTGGAAGGCGGCGATCTTAAGCGGTATGGTCACCGGTGCCCGGGCCTGCACCTTGCCGCGAATCCGGTATTTGAGATCATTTGTGTTGATCACCGTGCCGGTCACGCTGATATCCACAGGAACGGTCAACACCAGTTCCGCACCCTGAACGGCGAGCGTGGCATTGGTGCTGGCGGTGTTACTGGGGGCATTCGTCAGGGGCTGGCTGCCACTTGAAGGGATAACAATCAAAGTGTAGCGGTAATCCAGAACGGCCGTGCCGTTCGAGGGGAAGACGTACTGAAGTTCCTGGCTGGGGAATGTGCCTCCCGTCACGGCCAGCTCCCCGCTGGTCACATCCAAAAGAAGATTCCGTACCGCTGCGATGGCACTCACAAAACCTGCAGAAACCTTCGCCCCGTAATTCGCGGGCGCACTGCCGCTGCCGCCACCGGTAAGAGGTTGCCAACTCCCGTTGTTCAGTGCCACCACGGACGATCCGCCGACAAAGGTGATGGTCGAGCTGGTGACCTCCGCACGGATCGTTCCTTGGTACTTCGTGGTGAGGCTGCCCGTTCCCTGTGGCTGGATGTCAGCGCCGGCGAACGTCCCCGAAATGGTGAGCACTGATTGATTGGTGTCCAACTTAAAGGTTTTGAGTTCCCCGCGGCTCGTGGTTGAAAACCAGCCGCACACGAGCGCAAGGCATGCGCACCAGATTCCAGGAAGAGAGCGTTTGTGCATTTTCTGCCTTGTTACTAGAGCAACGAACGCGAATTTGCAATTCAAATCCCGACAACTCAACCGCTCCCGGTCTTCCGTGCGCGTGAAAATTTTGTCGCAGCTCAGACTGACCACGCCCCCCATCCCGTAGCGGCCCAGCCACCGGTCGGCCACGGGCACGCTCTGAGCCAGGTCCCCTTCGCCCACCGGCACATCAGAGTCTGGGATCAACGGGTGCTGGTCCGGCGCAAGCAACAGGCGATGCCCCAACTCCACGTTTGGACGCTGCTGGCCTTTCTGAATCCATCCGGGGTGCGGCTCGAAGAGGGAAAACACTGTCTCGGGCGCGGGAAGGGTTTCCTCGCGCAACAGCCGCCGTGCCACCAGGTCCAGATGTTTGTCGGGCCGCGCGTGGAAATAGGCGGGCCGTTCCCAGCGGATGGCGTCCCCCGCCGCTTCGCACAAGGGCGACCTTGTCCCGCAGGGTTTGATGGCCGAAGGCTTTGTCCGCTTCACCGCATGGGCACGTTGGTGAGATCGTGTTTCGCGCCGCCCCATTCGTTCAAGGCTCGCTCGCTCGCGCCGGCTTCGGCACTCAAGCCCAACCACTCGAGCGCCTCGCCAATGAGATACAGCGAGCCGGTGATGACCACGAAAGGATCGGGTGCGATCTTTTCCATGGCCTCCCCAAACGAAGCGCACTCGAAAACTCCCGCCGGCGGATTCGCTTCGCGACAGGCTGCCGCCAACTCCGCTGCGGTCGCCGTGCGTTCGCTGCCGACGGGGACAGTCACGATCCGCGCGGCCAAGGGCGCGAGCCGGGCGCACATGGCCGGCCAATCCTTGTCCCGCAGAATGCCGAGCACCAACGTCGGTTTCAGAGATGCAAAAGATTTTTCCAGGGTGTTCGCAAGAATGTCCGCGCCCGCCGGGTTGTGCGCGGCGTCGAGCAGAAATTTTTGCCCGCCTGGCCGCGGCACGAGTTGCAACCGTCCCGGCCAATTCACGGTGACCAGTCCTCGACTGATCGCAATTTCACTCACCGGGATTTCCTCTTGCAGCACCTTGACGGTGGCGACGGCAAGCGCGGCGTTTAATTGCTGATGTTCGCCGAGCAAAGGTAGGACAGGCGTCGCGCCTGTCTCAAACTTCTTTCCTTTAGATGGAGACAGGCGCGACGCCTGTCCTACTTTGGTGAGTGCCGTGCCGTTCTCTCTGGCCGTGCGTTCAATGACTTCCAACGCTTCCGGTTCGCTTGCCGCGGTGACAACCGGCGCACCGGGCTTGATGATGCCGGCCTTTTCCGCCGCGATTTGCCCAAGCGTGTGGCCGAGCCACTGTTGATGATCGTATTGGATGTTCGTGATGACGCTGGCCAGCGGCGTGACGATGTTCGTGGCGTCCAATCTGCCGCCCAAGCCGGTTTCCCAGATCACGAGTTCGCATTTTTGTTCCGCGAAGTAACGCAATGCCATCACGGTCACGAACTCGAAGAACGTAGGACAGGCGTCGCGCCTATCTCCATCTGTTGTTATCCGGCGAGAGGGATTGTTGTCTAGGTCAGAGACAGGCGCGACGCCTGTCCTAAGCAGTTCGTCCACCAACCGCATCACGTCTGCCTCGCTGATGAGCTGCCGATTAACCTGAATCCGTTCACGAAACGAAACCAGGTGGGGCGAGGTGAACAGCCCCACGCGCAACCCCGCCGCGCGATAAATGCTTTCCAACATCGCGCACGTCGAGCCTTTGCCATTGGTGCCGGCGACATGGATGAATCGGAGCCGGTCCTGCGGATTCCCCGCCAGCGCCGCGAGCTTGAGCGTGTTCTCCAGCCCGAACTTCGAGCCGAACCAGCGCAGGCCGTACAGGAATTGGATGGCTTTGGCGTAGGTCACGTCACCATTACAATTTGTCTTTGAAGGCTTTGTCCAGCAGCGAGGCGAAGGGGGCGTCGAAGCTGGCGCGGCTTGGACCGACATGGCCGGCGTTTCATTTGAGCAGAGCGGCGAATCCCGCCTGCTCGAAATGTTTGTCGCCGGTAAGCGCGTCGTGAATGTCCTCGTCTTCCATCACGACGAAGGAAATGCAATCGGTGAGCGGCCAGTCCTTGTCGCGCCGGTAGCGGTAGAACAGCACTCCGTCTTCGAGCAGCGGGCGTGTGGCCGGCACAACGGTCGTGCCGGCGTGATTCCGAATCCACTGGTAGAAATTAGTGAAGACGTCACGATTTCCGGTCTGGGCCAAAGCATCACCGACTTCCACCAGAACCCAATCCGTGGTGACGCGATGCCTGCGTTCAGCCCGCGCGGCGGCAATGGCCCGCGGATGGTTCGGGTCGGCGGGATTCAGCGCGGCCAGGTAAAACCACGTGTCGGCGAAAACGCGGTTCATCGTCGGGGCAGACCATGCAGGTAATGGTCGTGATTGGCGGAGAGATCGGGCGGGAGATAATTTGTTTGCGCGGCGAGTTCGAGCAGCTTGTTGGCGAATTCCGCGGCCTGCCGCTCGGTCAACTCCGAGGTCGGTTTGGCGGCCGAAATCCAGCGGCCTCGACGCGGCTGTTGTTTATGGTCGTGGCTGTGGAGGTAATAATCCAGATTGCTGGCCAGGTCATCCGGCAAATCACAGACGGGTGGAGTGTCCGCCGCCGTTTCGCGCAGCACAAAGGCTTCTTCCGGCGCCAGGGACGCGGGCACAATTTCCACGCGCTGCCCCTCCGCAAGGCGGGCCTCCGGCGGGAGTTCGATGACCCCGTGTTTGACTGTTCCGATGAAGCTCATGGCACTCATTTACCTTCAACCCGCCGCAAATGCAAGCCGCCCGCGACAACCGCGTTGGCCGCGCGGCGAGCTTGAGCGTGTTCTCCAGCCCGAACTTCGCGCCGAACCAACGCAGGCCGTACAGGAATTGGATGGCTTCGGCGTAGGTCACGGTGGCTAAACGATTCGTGAGGGCGACTCACCACCCAATTCTTTTATCTCCTCCGCCAGCCGCTCCGCCTGCTTCTCAAGTTCTGCGCTCTCCTTTTCCAGCAGCTTCTTCCGCTCCGCCGCCAGTTCATCCAGCACGCTGGGTTTGTGCTCGCTCAACTGGCAAAGCTCGTAATCGGGACTTTCGCGCAGGCGATTCAGCGATTCGAGGACGGTGATGATTTCCAGTTGCAGCGTTTCGTACAGCCGCCGCAACTGCGCCAGTTCCGCCTCGTCGCTGAAATCCAGCGTCGCCCAGCCCTGGCGCAGGATGAAGCCGTGCGGATCTTCCGCGATCTCCCGCAACGTCTGGATGTCGCCCGCGTCCTTTGCCCGGTTGATGGCGGCGGTCAGCTTGTGATACGTCTCCAGCTTGTCCGGCTGGTTGGCAAAGCGGTCGGGGTGATACAACTTCACCAGCTTCTTCCAC
>JALOTT010000346.1 GCA_025457745.1 Verrucomicrobiota bacterium | reverse complement strand
GCCCTATCCTCCGCAGAAGCTCGTCAAGCTTCATGCCAAAGTTTGCAAGCGGCAACAGCAACTCTCAACAAAGGCTCACTTTTCCAACTTTGATCGCACAGGCCTTTCTAACTTTGATCGCACCACGACAGACAAAAGCCCTGTCATTGCTTCGGAGCGACATCTTCCGACTTTGACTTCCGGATGTCCACGGGCCGGTCGTTTTTCTGCTTCGGCCCCGGCGTGCTGCGGCCATCGGCTACGATTTGTTCGAGCAACACCGTCATCCTTTTGACGACTTCCGGGTGACTGGCTTCGCGATTGCGCTGCTCGGCGATGTCGTCAGCAAGGTTGTAGAGCTGGACGGCGGGCAATCCCTGCTTGGTTGCTTGCGCGTCCTTGGGGTCGCTCCAGCCACCGGAGCCAGGACAGAGCACGAGCTTCCACTTGTTCTCGCGGATGGCGAACCGGCCGGCGATGGAGTGATGGACGAGCGTTTCGCGGACCGGCCTGTCGCCGCCTTGGAGCAGCGGCAACAGGTTGAAGCTATCTTCTGCGGCTCCGTCGGGAATTTTGCATCCGGCTATCGCGGCGCAGGTCGCCATGAAATCAACCTGGCAGACGAGCCGGTCGCTGGTCGTGCCAGCTTTGACGGTCTTGGGCCAGCGGACAATGAATGGCACGTGATGTCCACCGTCCCAGGCGTCGGATTTGTAGCCGCGTCGGTCACCGCTCGCGAAGTGGCCCAGCGCTTCAAGTTCGCGCACGTCGGCTTGTGTGTGCGGCATCGGATCAACGTTGGTGCTGCTGCCGATGTACGGCGCACAACCGTTGTCACTGGTGAGAAGGATCATCGTGTTGTCGCCGACGCCCGCGCGATCCACCGCCTGCACGACCTGGCCGATGGCCCAGTCTGTCTCCATGACAAAGTCGCCGTAGGTCCCGATGCCGCTTTTGCCGCGCCATTCGGGCGTTGGGTTCAGCGGCGTGTGCGGAGAGTTGAGCGCGAGGTACAAGAAGAAGGGGCCGTCCTTGTGAGAACCGATCCACTCGGTGGCCTTCTTCGTCAACATGGGCAGAACATCCACCGCCTCAAACCCCGGCGCGGCAGGCCCGCGGCGCTTCATGTAAAGGTCTTTTTCAGCGGTGGGCGCCTCGGTGAAGGCGTCGTTCTCGATGAACGCGTACGGCGGCATGTCCAGCGATGCGCTGATGCCGAAGAAATAATCGAAGCCACGTGTGGTCGGGTTGTCCGCGATGTTTCCCTGCGTCAGCGGCTTCGGCATCGTCATGCCCAGATGCCACTTTCCGACACCGGCTGTGGCGTAACCGTTCTGCTTGAGCATCGCGGCGACCGTCAGGCGGTCTCTCGCGATAAGCGGCTGGCTCATGCCGCCGAGGACGCCGCTTTGCAGGTGGCTGCGCCAGTTGTAACGGCCGGTCAGAATGCTGTAGCGGCTCGGTGTGCAAACGGCCGAGGTCGAATGCGCGTCGGTGAACGTCATGCCCTGGCCGGCAAGTTTATCAATTTCCGGCGTTGCGATCTTCCCGCGCTTCGGATTCAGGCAGTGGACGTCGCCGTAACCGAGGTCGTCGGCGAGAATGAAGACGATGTTGGGTTTCGCGCTGGGCTTGGGTTCAGCAGCAGAAAGCGCTGCGGGAAACCACGCTGCAAGCAGCGCGAGGAGGAGGTCGCGTTTCATGTTTCAGTACCAGCCGAGGCGAAGGAGTCATTACTGCTCCGGAACGACTTCTTCGGCCTTTGACTTTCGCAGGTCCACCGGTACATCGTTCTTCTGCTTCGGCCCCGGCGTGCTGCGGCCGTCGGCGACGTATCGCTCGAGCAGCGCTGTCAGCTCCTTCACGATTTCCGCGTGGCTGGCTTCGAGATTGTGCTGCTCGGCGAGGTCGTCGGCAAGGTTGTAGAGTTGGACGGCGGGCAGTCCCTGCTTGGTCGCTTGCGCGTCCTTTGGTTTACCCCAGCCGCCGGAGCCGGCGCACGACTCCAGTTTCCACGGGCCTTGGCGGATGGAGAATTTTCCAGCGATGGAATGATGCACCACGGCTTCGTGCAGTGGCTGTTTCGCCTTCCCCAGTAACGCCGGCAGGATGCTCACGCTGTCTTCGCCCGCCTTGTCGGGCAGCTTCGTGCCGAGCAAATCGGCGCACGTCGCCATGAGGTCGGTGAGGCAAATCAACTGATCGCAGGTCGAACCGGCCTTCACGTGCCCCGGCCACCGCACAATGAACGGAATGCGGTGTCCGCCGTCCCAGATGTCCGCCTTGTAGCCGCGCAACTGCGCGCTGGGGAAATGGCCCTGCGCTTCCAGCTTTTCCACTTTGGCGGCGGTGGGGGAACAGCCGTTGTCGCTGGTGGCAACGACAAGCGTGTTCCCTGCAATGTCGGCTTTGTCAATGGCAGCCAGCACTTCGCCAACGGCCCAGTCGGTTTCCATCACGAAATCGCCGTAGTCGCCGAGGCCGCTCTTGCCCTGCCATTCCTTCGACGGCACAATCGGGGCGTGGGGCGAACTGAGTGGAAGGTAGACGAAAAATGGTTGCCCGGCCCTGGCCCGTTCTGTGATATGCGCGGTGCTCCGTTTCACCAGTGCCGGCAACATGTCCACTGGCTTGATGATTTGCGTCACGCGGTCATTCTCGAACACCGACTTCATCATCCGCGCGTGATGGAAACCGAAGAACTCATCAAAGCCACGCGTCACCGGCCCATCGTGGGTGATCGCGCCCATCGGCGCGCCTTCGCCCTTTCCTTTGCCGCCGCCTTTTTTGTCCGCGCCTTCGATGGTGAAGCCGAGGTGCCACTTGCCGATGATGGCGGTGTGATAGCCGTTCTGCTTGAGCAATCCCGGAACCGTCAGACGATCCGCCGCAATGAGCGGCGGCACGTAGCCAGCGAGCACGCCGCTTTGCAGTCGGGACCGCCACGCATAGCGCCCGGTGAGCAGGCCATAGCGTGTCGGCGTGCAGACGGACGATCCGCTGTGGGCGTCGGTAAAGGTCATGCCTTGTGACGCGAGTGTGTCGAGGCAGGGCGTCTTGATCTTGCCACGCTCTGGATTCAGGCACTGCACGTCCCCATAGCCGAGGTCGTCGGCGAGGATGATGACGATGTTGGGTTTCGCCGTGGTGGAGGAGGTTGCGGCGGGGATTTGTGTGGCCGCCAGAACCACTGACATCAAGAGGGAGAGGAGAATCGTCAGTCTTCTCATTCGTTTGGCAATCTTCGAGTTGTTCAACATTGAGCCGGCCTCTCTTCACGGCGGGGTGAGTTGCCGCCGCGTGAGCTTCAATTCAATTGATAGGAATTTGCTTTTTTGACGCTGCGCGGTTCAGTCATGTGTCCGGGCCGGACGGGCGCGCTGGGTTCCTGCTTCAGCCCGGCCGGCTACGTGGCGGAGTATGCGCCTGTGCCGCGTCGGTGTCGCCAACTTTTTTGGCCGGCGCCTAGCCGCCTAGCCGAGCCACAGGTCCACTGGTTTGGCGACCGTGGGGCGGAACGGCAAGACGACCTTTTGCCCCGTCCCGGCAGCCTGGTAGGCCGCGCAAATCAGCTCGAGCACGGCCAATCCATCTTCGCCGGTGACGACGGATTCCTGGCCGTCGCGGACACATTCAATGAAATGCTTCAGCTCCTGCGGATAGCCCTGGTTGAACGCTTCCTCGAACATCGTGAACGTCCAGCCCCGCGTGGAACCGGCCTTCTCCATCGCGTACCCGTAGCCTTGCTCGCTGTAGGTGAGCGCGGCATTGCCTTGAAAGAGGTCGGCATAACAAACCCCGCCGGTGCCATAGACCTCCGCGCGGTCCTCCATGCCGCCGTGCTTGGCCCAGGAGTTCTCCGCGATGCCGATGCAGCCGCCCTCGAACTCGACGATCACCACCGAGTTCTCTTCGCCACGGGTGCGGCCCCCGTGCAACAGCCCGGTCTGAAGGTGCGACTGGACGCTGAGCGCGCGCGGCCGTCCTCCAAGCATCCAGCGGAACCACGCCAGCGCGTGACAGCCCATGTCCATGATCACGCCGCCGCCGGACTGCTCGATGTCGTAGAACCAGTCGCTGTGCGGGCCACTGTGCTTCTCGGCTTGCTTGAGCATGTAGAGGCGGCCGAACGCGCCTTCGCGAGCCAGGGCGCGGACCCGTTCGTACTTCGGGGCAAAGCACAGTTCCTCGGCATACATCAGCTTCCGCCCGTTGGCCCGGCACGCCGCGATCATCTCGTCGCCCTGCTCAAGCGTGAGGCAAAGCGGCTTCTCGATGATGACGTGCTTCCCGGCGCGGGCCGCGGCGATCACCGCGCGATGATGCAGGAAGTTCGGCAGGCAGACGTCCACCACGTCCGCGCCGGACTGCGTGATGGCCTGGTCGAGGTCGGTGAACCAGCGGGGGATGTGGTGTTTCTTCGCGAAGGACTCGACGCGCTGGGCGTTGCGCGAGCACACCGCCACGACTTCCGCGTCCGGAACGAACCGGTGATAGGATTCCACATGGATGTCGGCGATGAATCCCGACCCCAGCAGCGCGACTTTGGTCCTGTTCAATTGATAGGAATTTGCCTTTTTGACGCTGCGCGGTTCAGGGAGAATTGCTTTTGCGCCGTGTTCATTTCATGCCAAGTATCTGCCTCCGAAGCCGCACGGCAAGGTTT
>JALOTT010000345.1 GCA_025457745.1 Verrucomicrobiota bacterium | reverse complement strand
ACCCGGAAACGCTCAAACCGGTGACGAAAGTTTCGCGCGGCACGCACATGGCCCTGGCGGTTTTCGTCGGCAAAACGCGGTTAATTGACAATTCCAAGCTATAGCTGATTGAAGACGTCATGAAACAATTCGACTATCTCGTTCTTGGCAGCGGCATCGCGGGGTTGTGCTTCGCGTTGAAGGTCGCGCCACGCGGGCGCGTGGCCATTGTCACGAAGAAGGACCGCGCGGAATCGAACACGAATTACGCGCAGGGCGGCATCGCGGCGGTGACGAGCAAGGAGGATTCTTTCGAGCTGCACGTGCGCGACACGCTCGCAGCGGGCGCGGGGTTGTGCAAAGAAGAAGTCGTCCGCACAATTGTGTCCGAAGGGCCGGCGCGCATCGCGGAGCTGATTGAACTGGGGATGCAGTTTTCCGAGCGCGAGATTCCGGCGTCGAAGGGCGCGCGGGAACTGGATTTAGGCCGGGAAGGCGGTCATTCCAAACGGCGCATCCTGCACGCGAAGGACGTGACGGGGCGCGAAGTCGAACGCGCCCTGCTCAACGCGGCTTCGCAGCAGCCGAACATTGAGATGTTTGAGAACCACATTGCCATTGATCTCATCACGAGCCAGAAGCTCGGCTACGTGGGCGCGAACCGTTGTCTCGGCGCGTATGTGTTCGACAAGAAATCCCGCGCCGTCGAAACCTTTGCCGCCGGCGTGACGTTGCTGGCGACGGGCGGCTGCGGAAAAGTTTATCTCTACACGACCAATCCGGACATTGCGACGGGCGACGGCGTGGCGATGGCGTATCGCGCGGGCGCGGCGGTGGCGAACATGGAATTCATCCAGTTCCATCCGACGTGCCTGTATCACCCCAAGGCGAAGTCATTTCTCATCAGCGAAGCCGTGCGCGGCGAAGGCGGCGTGCTCGAGACGCAGGACGGCGTGGAGTTCATGAATGCCTATCATCCGCTGAAATCGCTCGCACCGCGCGACGTGGTGGCCCGCGCGATTGACAGCGAAATGAAAAAGAGCGGCGCGGATTGCGTGGTGCTGGACATCACGCACAAACCGGCGCGGTTTATTATCGAGCGTTTCCCGAACATATATCAGACCTGCCTGAGCTACGGAATTGACATCACCAAGGAAGCGATTCCCGTCGTGCCGGCGGCGCATTACCAGTGCGGCGGCGTGGTGACAAACGTGGATGGCGAGACGGAAATCACCGGTCTATACGCGGTGGGTGAAGTGGCCTGCACAGGCTTGCACGGCGCGAACCGGCTGGCCAGCAATTCACTTCTGGAAGCGCTGGTTTGCGCGCATCGCGGCGCGGAGAAGGTGACGGCGGACAAACCTTCGCCGGCTGATTTCAAAATTCCCGACTGGCAGTCCGGCCATGCGACGAACGCCGATGAACTGGTCGTCGTCTCGCACAATTGGGACGAAATCCGCCGGTTGATGTGGGACTACGTGGGCATAGTGCGGACGAACAAGCGGCTGCAACGCGCGCAAAAGCGCCTGGCGAACTTGCAGCAGGAAATTCACGAGTACTACTGGAACTTCATCGTTACGAGCGACCTGCTGGAGTTGCGCAACATTGCGACGGTGGGGGAATTGATTGTCGGCTGCGCCTTGATGCGACCGGAGAGCCGCGGTTTGCACTACAATCTGGATTATCCCGCTGCGAACCCCGAATGGTCCCAGCGCGACTCGGTGTTGAAGAAGGCGCTTTGATTATTCGGTCTGCGATGGGATGCGGATTTCAAAAACGGAAGATAACTTTGACATATAGACAGCTTGCTTCTTCCCAAGCCGTCCCGTTGCGTCCACGGGTGATGACGGAATCGCCATCAAAAATCCGGCCGTAACCAGCCTGCAATTTGCCAAGGGCCAACGTCCCGCCATTTCCTAGCAGGCGTCCGTCCAGTAACGGGAAGGTGCGGCCTGCGCCCGCGCGTCGCTCCAGATAACGAACAAAGATACTGGCGTCCCCCAATGAGGAATCGTCCGGAGCTTCGGCGGCGATCGGCTCTTGAAGGGGGGTTGCTTCCTGAGCCTCCGGCTTCGGGAGGGCGAACGTCATGCACGTATTGAGCGGCGCTTTCGGCGAAGGTTGCGCAACGGGCCCGGGAATTGAAATTGGCGGTTGAACCGGCGGCGCGACGGGCCGCGGCGCGGTAGTGACAACCGCCCGGTTGTCCGTTCGAAATACAAACCATGACAAGACCAGAATCAAGATCATGCCAAAGCAAACAAAACGAGCGCTCGGCAATGGCTGATGGCTGCTTTGTCTCCTTCCCTGTTCCCTGACCACATCCAACCGTCTCGCACTGACACCAATTCTAAACTTCTCTGACAGAATGTTCCGCACACGCGGTTTTCAGCACTGCGTGTACCAACGGTTGGTTGGCCGGATTGGAGGTCCGCTGGGCGATAAGGCGCGCCGACCCGAGTCAACTGCCCCGTCCGCTGCGCGAAGTGTCCCAAAACAGGCGGGCCGCGGGCCGCAGCGCTATGCGAATTTCATATTCCGCAGGCGCATCACGACGAGGAGGCGAGAAAAAACAATTGAAGCACGACGAGCGCGGGTCTTTAATCTGGCAACTTTATGAAAAGAATCCTCACCCTTGCCGCAGGCGCGGCGCTCCTGTGCGGCTGCCATCGCGCTGCCGGACCGTCCGTAAACCTTGTGAGCGTGCATTTCCAGCAAGCCACCGTGCTGGAGACGACGGCCAACTTCACCATCCGCCTGAGCAACGACGCTCCCGAGGCGCGGCACTTCACGGGCAGCGCGCACAAGATTTACCTCAACGGCCTCTACATCGGAAAGGGCCTCAGCGACCATACCGTGGAGGTGCCTCGGCTCGGCACCGTGACACAGGAAATCACCGTTCACTTGAGCAACCTGGCCCTGGCCACGCGCATCAAGTCGGTGATCGAGGCGAAACGGTTTGATTACCGGATTCAGAGCACGTTCTACGGCAAAGGTTGGTTGGAGCGCATGAGTTCCGAAACCGAAGGCAAGCTGGACTTGAAGGATTTCACGCCCACCGAGGACGCGACCAACGCACCGCCGGCGGAAGCCAAACCGAGTCCACCGCCCGCCAAAGAACAGCCCAAGCCGGGTTCAACTTTGCTTTGAGCCGGGGGAACGACGGAACGACGGGCGGCAGCCAAGAATGGCTTGCGAATTCAGCGCTGCCCGGTAGTCTAATACGCATTGCGCGCTTAGCTCAGCGGTAGAGCACATCCTTCACACGGATGGGGTCGTAGGTTCAAACCCTACAGCGCGCACCACTTTTATTAGGGATTTTGAAGAAAATGACATTTACCGCACAGTTACCGCACAGATTGAGGCGGTGGCGGAGAAGCCAAACGTGAGATTTCCCAAAGTCATCCGTTTTCGCCGGGTCGAGGCGACGATCTACGGCAAGAAGCCGAATTATCCTTTTTACCGGCTCGCCTACTATGTCGCGGGCAGGCGCGTCACCCGCAGTTTCAAATCCTACGGCAAAGCCAAAACCGAGGCCGAGCGGCTTGTGCGGGCGGTCGCAAAAGGCTCACAGGCCGCCGCGCTCACTGGCGAACAGTCACGCGACGCGCTTGCCGCAATTGAACGCCTTGAACATTTCCGCCAGTCCACGGGCCGCCGCTATTCAATCCTCGCCGCCGTGTCCGAGTTCGTCGCGACGATGGAAAAGTTGAAAGGGCGCAGTTTGGGCGAGGCCGCCGAGGGTTTTTTGCAAACCGTCGCCGCCGTCACCCGCAAGGATGTTGCCGAGGCCGTCGAGGAATTTCTTGAAGGGCGCAAGCACAAGGCCGAGGCGAAAGAAGGGAAACGCTCGCAGTTGTCCGCCAAATACGAAACGAACGTCACGTCATGGTTGCGGGGATTTGCCAAAACATTTCCGGCAACCGCGGTTTGTGATCTCACGAAAGGCCATCTCGATCTCTACTTCAAACCGCTCACAGACGTTGGCACAAAAAACCGCAACGACCGGCGCGCAGCGGTGAAGATGTTTCTTTCTTGGGCAACCCGTCAGGATTACTTGCCCGTCAATCATCGCCTGTTTGAAGCCAATGGCATGATGCGCGAAACCGTCGAGACTGCCGACACGGATTTTTTCCGCCCCGCCGAACTGCAAAAACTCTCGGACAACGCCCCCGCCGATTTGCGCCCCGTGCTGGCAATTGCCGGGCTTGCCGGTTTGCGCGTCGAGGAAATCATGCGCTTGGATTGGGCGGACGTGTGGCGCGTCGAGGGACACGTTGAAATTACCGCGCGACAGGCCAAAACGCGCCAGCGTCGCCTTGTGGAAATCTGCCCCGCGCTCGCCGCGTGGCTGAAGCCGTGTCACAAAACGACCGGCAAGATTTATCCGGCTGGCGTGCATGTTTTTCATCGCCGATTTGCGGAATTGCGCGACGGCCTGAAAATCCCATCCCGGCGGAACGGCTTGCGTCACGCCTTTTGCACCTATCATTTTGCGCTGCACGCCAACGAGAATCTGACGGCGCAACAAGCGGGCAACTCGCCCGCGATGATTCACGCGCATTACAAGGGACTACATGTCCGCGTATAAATAACACTACATAGCCTGCACCAAATTGGCGTCATCATTGGTCAGCACGAATTCTCAAAATCGGTTTGTCGGATGAAA
>JALOTT010000344.1 GCA_025457745.1 Verrucomicrobiota bacterium | reverse complement strand
GAACGGCAGGGGCGCTTCCTGAAGCAGTTCAAAGGCGTTGTGGAAATCGTCGATGCACATTTCCTGCATGGGCTTTCCGCCGAGTGAAACGCTGAGGTTCTCTTTGATGACGTTCCCGACCCACCGCGTACCGTTCAGGTACTCAGGCGAGAACATTTCTTTAACGTCTTTGAATGGCAGTACGTACGCGCTGTCGTGGGTTTCGGAACAATTGATGACCAAACAAAAGTCATCTCCGTACATCCGACGGTACTCGGTCAGCTTGCCCGCGTAGAAGTTGTACCAGTGCGTACCCGATGTGGCGTCCGTAATGTAGTGACGCTCGCTGAGACGTGCTCTATGTGCTGCGATGTATGTCATGGTTTTTGGCTTTGATTGTTGTGTTTTGTTGGCCCGATCAGCTTTTGACAATGCTACTGTGGCCAGTGTTCAGAAAGCAAAGATTGCGCCGCTCACCGCCGGTACTCCCGCTGGTTGCAAAGGCCGAAGGCAGCGGTGGGAGGGCTGAAGGCTGAAGTCAGAGGTCGGAAGTCGTCAGAGGACAAAAGTCTAAAGTCAGAGGTCGGAAGTCAGAGGAGCGCGGAATTCATTCCGCTTCGTCGCCCGACCGCGCTTGGGGCCGGAGCAGGTTCTCACGCGGCCAAACATTTGGACGTTGAAGCGGAATAAATTCCGCGCTCCACTCGAAGTTGCGTCGTTCCACCCTTGCGCCTTTGCTGCTTTGCGCCTTTGCGTTAAATCGGAATCGGCTGGGTTCAAGCCGCAGGTTCAAAGCCGGGCTCACGGTTGAACGTGGAGACCCGCGAGTTGAGCCAATTTGCCCTGACGCGTGTCGAGTGTGCAAAAGTCGGTTGCGCCTAAAAGCGTTGCCGCCGCCACGTGCAGGATGTCCAGACTGCGACTGCCAATGGCCGGCGTGTGTTGCTCCGCCAGACGCTCCGCTTCCGGCAGCAGTTTTTCCCACGAGTCGGATTTGGCCACCAACAAGCCCGAGGCCAGGTCCTGTTCCACCTCCTGCCAGGCAGCCTGCGATTCCGCCGGCGTCAGGCGTTGCTGGAATACGGCAAGGCCCAGTGCGTTTCGGAGTTCAAGGCGATGGAAGCCCGTGAAATCCAGAGGAACGGGATTGGCCTGACGCCAGGCATCCGCCTTGGGTGAGTTGGCGTCCGTGACGTAGAGGGAGAAAAGGACGCTGGTGTCAGCGTAGATTTTCACCAGCGCTCCTGTTCCCGCCCGAGCAGGACCATGTTGGGCAGGATTTTGTCGCCCAGAATCCTGCGGCGGCGGGCCGCGTAGTCGGGCAGCTTGACGGACGCCGGCGGGGCCGGGGTGTGCCTGGCTCGGCCTTTTTGATCCAGATATTTTTGCAGCCACTGAGCAATGCTTTGCGCTTCTTGCAGTGGCAATTCCTTCAGGGCCGTCTCAATTTCCACAAGCGTACTCATAGCCGGAATTTAAGCGCGCCGACTCAGTTTGCCAATTCAAAATCACGTCTCGCCGAAAGAGCTTGCGGCCAATCTCGCGCAGCCCTGCCCCGCCCCGCCCGCGATCCACCTTCAAGCTGCCGCTGGTGCTCCCGCCGGTTTCAAAGGCAGAAGGCAGAAAGCAGAAGCCGAAAGGCTGAAGGCTGAAGGCTAAACGCTAAAGTCACGGGTCGGAAGTCACGGGTCGGAAGTCGTCAGAGGACAAAAGTCTGAAGTCGGAGGTCGAAGGTCAGGCCGATCAAGCTTTGAAGAGTTTCACTTTTGCCAGACCGCTTTCGGCGGCGAGTTCCGCCTGGAGCTTGTCGCAGGTGACAAAGCAGGCCGCCCGGGCGTGAAGCGCGGCGGCGACGTGAAAGAAATCCCAAGTGCCGGCGGGCACGATGGCGGCCTGCTCCGCGCTGAGTTCATCGGTTTGCTCCAGCAGGTCGGCCAGGCGTTCGCGGCCAAACGTCAACCGGCGGTTGCTCTCGGCAGCACGATCGGCGTTCCACGCGGTGCGGGCATAGGTGGAATGTAGTTTGCGCAAGTTGTGCCGCACTTCGGCGCGGAGAATCGGATTCCACAGGAAATCGGTGACGTGCTCCTGCACCCACGGCGTGACGACCCCGGCAAATTCGTCGTCGGGATGAAACCAGGCGATGAGGACTGAGGAATCCGCGTAGGTGATCATCGCCGCCGCTTTTCCCGTTCGGCCAGCACGGGGTTGCGCGATTTGCCGGAGCAACGTTTTTGCGCGGCCCACACCTCGCCCATGATGTCATCCCACGCCACCGGGGGACTGGCTTTCGCCGGCGCGAGCCGCCCGACGTTTTTGCCGTTGCGCGTGATGCGGAAAGTCCTGCCTTTGGCGACCTCGTCCAGCACGGCACTGGTGTCGTGATGTAACTGGCGGGCGCTGATCGTTGACATGGCGGGAGTGTGACACATGGATTGTGGCACGTCAACCGGCGGTTCCAACACACCAACCACAAAGAAGAACTACGCCGCCGCCTGATCCTGTTTCCTTCGCACAATCGGCTTGCTCTCGCCCAGCACCACAGGCCGCGTGATCTTGATGTCCAGGATGTCGCCGCTGTCGGGCACTTCGTACATCACGTCGAGCATCAGCTTCTCAATCAGCCCGCGCAGCGCGCGTGCGCCAGTGCCTTTCTTCATGGCTTGCGCCGCAAGTTCGCGGAGCGCCTCGGGCGAGAATTCCAGGTCCACACCCTCCATCGCCATCAGCTTGGCGAATTGTTTGGTCACCGCGTTCTTCGGCTCGGTCAAAATCGAAACCAACTGGTTCTCGGTCAATTCGGCTAGCGTCGTCACCACCGGCAGTCGCCCGATAAATTCGGGAATGTAACCGTAGCTCAACAAATCCTCCGGCTCGACGTGCGCCAGGATTTCATCGCGCGCCACGGACGCGGCCTTTTGCGCCTCGTCCAGTGCGCCAAAGCCCATGACGTTCCGGCCCAGCCGGCGGTGGATGACTTTTTCCAGACCGATGAACGCCCCGCCGCAAATGAACAAGATGTTCGTGGTGTCCACCTTGATGTATTCCTGTTGCGGATGCTTGCGTCCGCCCTGCGGCGGCACGTTGCAGATCGTGCCTTCGAGGATTTTCAACAACGCCTGTTGTACGCCCTCGCCGGAAACGTCGCGCGTGATGGACGGCCCTTCGGCCTTGCGCGTGATCTTGTCAATTTCGTCAATGTAAACGATGCCGCGCTGGGCGCGTTTCACGTCGTAGTCGGCGCTCTGGAGCAACCGCAGGATGATGTTCTCCACGTCCTCGCCCACGTAACCGGCTTCGGTGAGCGTGGTGGCGTCGGCGATGGCGAAGGGAACGTCGAGAACCCGGGCGAGCGTGCGGGCGAGCAGCGTCTTGCCCGAACCGGTCGGGCCGATCATCAGGATGTTGCTCTTTTCAATTTCCACGTCGGCGTGCGGGCCGGCGGGTGCGGGTGGCATCACGGTCTCGCCTTCGGCGGTCGGCGCCGGCGGGGGTTGGATGCGCTTGAAGTGGTTATGCACCGCCACGGCCAGGGTTTTCTTCGCGTGTTCCTGGCCGATGCAATACTGGTCGAGTTGTCGCCGGATTTCCGCGGGCTTGGGCACCGCGAACTTGGGCTGATGTTTGCGGTTCTGAAGCTGGAGTTCGCGGTCGAGGACGTTCTTGCAAAGAATGATGCAGTTGTCGCAGATGTAAACGCCCGGCCCGGCGACGAGCTTGCGCACTTCCGCGTGCGACTTGCCGCAAAAACTGCACATGGTGAGGGTGGTGGGGCGGGCCATTGGAAATTTACGATTGGCGATTTACGATTTACGATTCACCCACGAACTCGGCTATTGGTTATCGGCGATTGGCAACTTCTTTCAGGGCGGTGCGCTCACGTGCTCACCGAGGTCTTCTCGGCCAACGTCGCGATTTCTTTCCGCGATTGCACGACCTGATCCACCAGGCCGTATTGCTTCGCTTCTTCGGAGGACATGAAGCGGTCGCGGTCCGTGTCGCGCGTCAACTCGTCCGCCGAGCGACCGCAATGTTTGGCGAGAATTTCATTGAGCCGGTCTTTGAGGCGCAAAATTTCTTTCGCCTGGATGCTGATGTCCGTGGCCTGCCCCTGCACGCCGCCCCACGGCTGATGAATCATAATGCGCGCGTTGGGCAGCGCGTAACGTTTGCCTTTCGTGCCCGCCGCCAGCAATACGGCGCCCATGCTCGCCGCCTGGCCGATGCAATACGTGTTCACGTCGCAGGTGAGGAATTGCATCGTGTCGTAAATCGCCAGCCCCGACGTGACCCCGCCGCCGGGTGAGTTGATGTAAAGATGGATGTCTTTCTTCGCGTCGGCCATCTGGAGAAAGAGGAGTTGCGCGATGATGATGTTGGCGACCATGTCATCCACCGGCGTGCCGAGGAAAATGATGCGGTCCACCAGCAACCGCGAGTAAATGTCCCAGCTTCGCTCGCCGCGTCCGGTCTGCTCGACCACGATGGGCACGAGAAAATTCTGCGTGTTAGATTCGTTGCTCATTCAGTGGCGCAACGTAGCGGAGGCGTGTGGAGGCGTCAAGCCGCGCACTGCAATTGTCTCGACTCCATGAGAATGTCCGGTTTTTAACTCCATGAAAATGTCCTATTGAGGCCGGAGATGCGGTAGCAACTCTGGCCACAACATGGAGACAT
>JALOTT010000343.1 GCA_025457745.1 Verrucomicrobiota bacterium | reverse complement strand
GCTGCCAGTCGCGAAACTCCGGCCCACCCAGCACGGCGAGCTTGAGCCACGGTGTCGGGCTGCCTTCCACGCCCACCAAAGCGCGGTGATATGCGCTATCGTATGGGCTGTCGGCGAAGACCGCAGCGTTGAAAACCGACGGGCCGCGAAACTGGTCCTGCCGGCCATAGCGGTAGCCCGCCACGAGCGAGGTCTTTTCCGCGAGCTTGTAGCCGAGGTCCAAACCGCCGTTCACATCCTGACGGTCATTGTAGTTCACGTAGAAGAGCGGCGCAGGCACGGTCGCCGCGAGTTTTTGCTTTGTGCCGAAATCGTGGATGTAGGCCGACCCAACCGGGCGGAGGAAGAAGTTCCCCAGCGTCCAGGTCAGCTTGAGTCCGCCGCGATAGATCAACGCATCGCGCCGATCACGCAAAGGAATGCCGCCAACGGCGGGGACATCCTGCGACCGAGCGGGGTTCGCCAGCGACCGAGCGAAAACGGGGCCGAGATGGTTGCCATCAATTAAAGTGAAAGCGTTTATCTGCTCCCAAGCCACATCCTCGGCTTTGCCGCTCAACGTCAGGCCGAACCGATGAGCAAAGTAATCTTCCGAATGGGCGTTGTGATAGACGACCATGTCCGGTGCGTAGAACGCCGCGAGGCCAAAGCAGGTGCACGGCTTGTAGTCCAGCCCCATGCGCGGGGTGAACGTGGTGACCCACGAGTCCTTCTGCGCTGGCAACGCCCCCGGCACGCTTGGATCGGTGTCCTGCAAGTACACGTTGCTGTCGTAGGTTTCCTTGAGCGCGAGTTCGGCTTTGATGGTCAGATTACTGCCCCAATGCCAACCTTGCGCCCAAGTGACCCCGCCGAAAGCGGCGATGCCCGAAACCAAAATAACCCGCGCGATGCGCGCCCGAAGTCTTCCATGTTTTTCGATATTGCGCATGACTGATTATTTCCTGTGGCTTGTCGTTCTGATTTTCTTCCCGATTCTGGTTGAATGAGTGTTGGTTTGCTCAGGTCTGCGCCTGCGGCTTCGCCTGTGGCGGTTTAATGAGGAACGTCAACGCCACGCCCAAGAGCAACAGCACGCCAGCGGTAATAAATGAAGATTGGTAGCTGCCGCCGCTCTTCGCGGTCAACATCTGCTGTATCCGCGGCAACACCAGCCCGCCTGCACCCCAAGCTGTAAACAGCGTGCCGTAGTTCATGCCGAAGCTTTTCAGCCCCCAAAGATCCTTCGTGTAGGCCGGAAAAAGGGCTAGGTTCGCGCCATAGTTCGCACCGATGAGCGCGGCCAAGAGGACGATTACTACAGGGAGCGTCTCCTTGGAGGCCGTTACGGGAATGGCTGCGAACATCAGCACCGCCTGAATCCCCAGCACCAGGCACAACGTCCAGCGTCGCCCAATCTTGTCCGAAAGCGTGCCGGCGAGAATGCGACCGCCGGCGTTGCCGATGGCCATGACCGCCACCGCCACGAACGCCAGTTCGCCCATGCTCTTTTTCGCCATGCCGCTGATGCTGCCGATGACCATCAGACCCGCGCCGGCGCCGATGAAATAAATCACCCAGAGCAGGTAGAACAACGGTGAGCGGATGATTTCGCCCGGCGTGACATTCACGGCAGCCGGCTTGGGAGTACTTCCGGCAGCAGGCTTTGCCCCGGCCACATAGCCGGCGGGCGGGTTCACGAGCATTTGCGCCAAGCCGCAGACGATGATGACGAACGCGATGCCAAGGATCAGCATGGACTTTTCCACCTGGAACGCGCCGAGCAAATACTGTGACGTCGGGGCGAGATACACTGGCGCGAGTCCAAAGCCCGCTACGACCAAACCCGCGATGAGGCCGGTCTTGGACGGCGGGAACCACTTCAGTGCCGGTGGCGTGGCCGACGAATAGCCGAAGCCGATGCCGATGCCCGCCAGCACGCCAAACCCCAGCAGCCAAATGCCGTAGCTGTTCGTGGTCGAGCAGAGCAGGAAGCCGGCGCCCACGAGCAGTCCGCCGATGGACGCGGTGAGGCGTGGGCCAAACTTGTCCTGGCAACGCCCGGCAAAAATCATGGCGAGGGCGAACACCAGACAACAGAGGGCGTAAGGATCGTTGAGCTGGCTGCCTTTCCAGCCGAATTCCTTTTCAATCGCACCCTTGAACATGCTCCAAGTGTAAAGGATGCCGAGGGCGAGGTTGATGCCGAGTCCGGCAAAGGTGACAGTCCAGCCCCGATTACTCGTGGGGGCAGTGGGGTGGGTTTCGTTAGTCATGGTTGTTGTTTCCGTGGATGAATTGTTGGCTGGCTACGACTGTTTTTGGGAAGAAGCAAGTGAAACCAGAAGCTCGCGTGCGGCGCCGGCCTCGGAAGAGGAAATGCGGATGGGATAAGAGATCTCCACCCCGGCCAGGGAGAAGTTTTCGAACATCGGCAGATCAAGCGGATGAAATCCCGCGGCGCGAAGCGCGGACATTTTCATGTCCGCCTCGGCGGCTGTTCTGGTCGTACCGATGGTGATGATCTTCACGGTTGTGATTTGATTCGCCTGGCTTTCTTCGCCGTCTGTGTCAGCGCGAGGTGGTTTTCGCGGGTGACAACCTTGCGTCCGCTCTTCTTTTCCAGTTCTCGCCGGGCATTGCCGGCCACGCCGCCGCCGTCCTGCGCGGCTTGCTGGTTTTGCGGGAAGCCTTGTGTGTCGCGGTTGCGGGCAATCTCGGTCGTGGCCGCCTCGCCCAACATCGAGAAGATGAGTTCGAGGTCGCTCATGTGGTCGCGGAGGTTCTCGCGTTTGAGCCGCTTGAACTCGGCGTATTCGGTCGGCGTCAGGCCAAAGGCGGCCTTGGAAATCTCGGCGGTAAGGATGGCGTATTCGCGCTGCTCTTTCACGCCGCGCTTGTTCCATTCGTCCGTGAGTTCGTCCCGGATGGCGATGGAGCGCATCCGTTTCTCGATCCAAGCATCGGAGTAGCCCTTGGCCTGGTAGAGAGCGCGGGTGCGTTTGGTGGCGAGTTCCGGGTCCTCAATCTCCTGCACGCGCTCGTAGCCGACGCGCGCCAGCCAGCGTTTGAACGGCTCGGCCTTCGGGCTGGGAATGCTTTGGATGAGGCGGAAAATCCCTTCGGTGTTCCAACACTGAAGCACTTGGCAGCCACCGGCGGTGTCGAACTCCAAACCAAGGGGGGTGGCAATTTGCCCCCCCCCTTTGAGCGCTTCTGCCAACTGCGGGTCGCGACGACGCATATCCTTGAAATAGCCCTGCGGATTGGCCGAATCGGTCAACGCCGCCACGACATCGGTGATGACAAACCACCACTCGTTATTGTGAATGACGCGGCGGATTTCCTTGCGTTGGAACAGCGCGATCCGGCGTTCAGGATGGTTCTCCGCGTCACTCATCGTTTCTCCACTGTTACTGCTTGCCCTTCACCAGCGCCTCCACGACGTGCGGATCGGCCAGTGTGGTGGTGTCGCCGATTTGATCCAAAGCGTTCTCGGCGATCTTGCGGAGAATGCGGCGCATAATTTTGCCCGAACGGGTCTTCGGCAGGGCGGGCGCGAACTGAATCTTGTCCGGCGCGGCGATCGGTCCAATTTCCTTGCGCACGTGCATCACCAGTTCCTTCTTGAGCTCATCGCTCTCTTGAACGCCGTCCTTGAGGGTGACAAAGGCGTAAAGCCCCTGGCCCTTGATGTCGTGCGGCATCGGTGCCACGGCGGCTTCGGACACCTTCGGGTGGCTGACCAGGGCGCTCTCAACTTCGGCGGTGCCAATGCGGTGACCGGAAACGTTCACCACGTCGTCAACGCGGCCCATCAGCCAGTAGTCGCCATCTGGATCAATGCGGCAGCCGTCGCCGGTGAAATAGATGTTCGGATACATCGTGAAATATGTGTCAATGAACCGGTCGTGGTCGCCCCACGTGGTGCGCATCATGCCGGGCCACGGCTTCTTGATGCAGAGTTTGCCACCTTCGTTCGGGCCAACTTCCTTGCCATCGTCACGCAGGATGACGGGTTCGACGCCGAAGAATGCGCGGCTCGCGCTGCCGGGCTTGAGCGCGTGCGCGCCGGGCATGGGAGTGATGAGATGTCCGCCGGTTTCCGTCTGCCACCAGGTGTCCACGATGGGGCATTTTCCCTTGCCGATGACGCGGTGATACCACATCCAGGCCTCGGGGTTGATGGGTTCGCCGACGGAGCCGAGGGTCTTGAGCGAACTCATGTTGTACTTGTTTGGCCATTCCTCGCCGAGCCGGATGAGTGAGCGGATCGCCGTGGGTGCGGTGTAGAACTGGGTGACCTTGTACTTCTCGATGATCTGCCAGAACCGGCCAGCATCCGGGAACGTGGGCACGCCCTCGAACATGACGCTGGTGAAGCCGTTGGCGAGCGGCCCATAGACGATGTAGCTGTGTCCCGTGACCCAGCCGATGTCCGCCGTACACCAGAAGATGTCGCCATCGTGGATGTCGAAGACGTATTTCGTGGTAAGCGCGCAATGCAGCAGGTAGCCGGCGGTGGTGTGGACTACGCCCTTGGGTTTGCCGGTCGAGCCGGAGGTGTAAAGCATGAACAGGATGTCCTCGGCCTTCATGACTTCCGGCGCACATTCCGTGGCGGCGTTCGCCATGGCTTCGTGCCACCAGATATCGCGTCCGGCGACCATGTTGCATGGGACGTCGTTGCGCTTGTA
>JALOTT010000039.1 GCA_025457745.1 Verrucomicrobiota bacterium | reverse complement strand
ACTTCGCAGCATCTTCTTCTTGTCGCCGTGGGTTTTATCGCTCAAGGGCGGTCTCGTGGTCAGCACAACCAGATCGCTCGGTTTGATATACTGGTAGTTTTCTTTGCCGACCTTTTTGTATTTTCGCGGACGGTATGGGGGATTCCACAGCATTTCGCCGTATTCGTAACCCAGCTTGGCCAGCGGCGCGGTGACTTCGCTGAACGCCGCGCCGTCCCGAATCTTGAACGGCTGGGGTTCTTCTTTGCCGCGCAGAGGCATCGAATACGCGAAGCGGTGGTAGAGCATAGGTTTCTTCTGTTTTGTGCATCGGATGCTACTGAATCCCAAGCCGGAAATAAAGGGCTGCGGCGAGAAAAGTTACAATTTGGAAACGAAACTCGCTTTCACCGGCAAACGCGAAATCGTCCTGTAATCAACTGGTGGCGCTTTGATGTAGTATGCGAGTCGTTGGCTTATGAAGACGATTTTTTTGCCAAACCGCGTCTTTTTTGCGCTCTCTGCCGACGATTGCCTCGTCAGCTCCGGCAGTCTGAACACCCCCACCACACCCACCGGCAGCCCCGTTGCGTCGCGGGCTGTAGCTCCAGCCGGCAACTGAAACGCCACTGGTCATGGCTTTCGAAAGACTAAATGCCAAAGGACTCAAATGTAATCGGAAGGAAGGTCGCATGGCTGCGCAATCAGCGCTGCTGGTCACAGAGCGACCTCGTTGCCGAATTGCATTTGCTCGGTTGTATCAACATGACGCGCGAAGTTCTGGCCAACATCGAAACCCTGCGTAGTCCGGCAACCTGCAAGCAGATTGAATTCTTCGCCGAGGTGTTCGACGTGATGGAGCAGGAATTGTTTCCCAAGAAGCGGCATTTCGTCGGCAAGGAAGTGGGCATGGATCTCCGCGAGTTTACCCGTCGTCGTCGCCCGTCTGGCCCGCCACAGAATTAACCGCGCCTTGCCCGATGCACCAAAACCGACCAAGCTCGCATGGCAGTCCGACGCAACAATCAGGATTTGGACCGGCAGCTTGACCTGTTCGCCGCGCGAAAGCCGACTCATGACACCGTTGACCCAATACGGCCGAATGGCCGAGAAACACTGGCGGGAACACCGCCCGAAGATGGTGCGCGAATTGGAGCGGAAAGGTCTTCTGCATCAGATGCTTCTGGAGGCGGAGGAAAAGACGAAGGACGAAATGGCCACGATCCGCACCCAATTGATGCAGCAGGGGTCAACGGCGCAACAAGCGCACGACCAGGCTTGGGAGATGGTGCGGGAGAAATACATCCTGCTCCCACCCGAAGAGTCCTAGCGGACGGCCACCGTCGCCGCCACCAGGAAGAACCGCCCCGAAATCTCAACAGCTACCGCATCACCGAAGCCGATCGGCTCGGGGATGGCGGGCCGAAGCAAAAATTTCAGCAGAACCTCAAGGCCATCGAAACGCTCCGCGCACTTGATGCGGAGGAAAGGCCAGCGACCACCGAGGAAAAGGCCGTGCTGGTCAAATACGTCGGTTGGGGCGCGATGCCCCAGGTCTTCGACGACTACAACCGCGAATGGGCCAAGGAGAAGGCGGCGCTTCAAGCAAACCTGTCCGAGGAAGAATACGAACACGCGCGTTCGACGACGCTCAACGCGCACTATACATCACCAACCGTCATCGGCGCGATGTATCGCGCCACCGAGCGGTTCGGCTTCAAAGGCGGTCGCGTGCTCGAACCGGCGTTCGGTATCGGGCACTTCATCGGAATCATGCCGGAGGATATGCTGCGGCGCTCCACCGTCACAGCGATTGAGATTGACCCGCTGACCGCACGCATCGCCAAGGCACTGTATCCCGACGCGGACATTCGCGCCCAGCCGTTCGAGCAAACCAAACTCGCCGATGGATTCTACGACATCGCCATTTCCAACGTCCCATTTGGCGACTACACCGTTCACGATCCCCGTTGGAACAGCTACAAGCTGCCCATCCACGATTACTTCTTTGCCGTTGCTTTGGAAAAAGTTCGTCCGGGCGGCCTTGTCATGTTCATCACGTCTCGCGGCACGTTGGACAAGCTCGATTCCACGCTCCGTGAACTGCTTTCCGCGCGGACAGAACTGCTCGGGGCAATTCGTCTCCCCAACGACGCCTTCAAACGCAACGCCGGCACGGAGGTCACGACCGACATCGTGATGCTCCGCAAGCTCCGCCCCGGCGAACCGCCCACTGGCCCGGCTTGGAAAGAAACCGCCAGTCACACCAATGAGTTGGGCGAAGCGTTCACCATCAATGAATACTTCGCTGACCACCCGGAGATGATGCTTGGCCGGATGCGGCTCTCCGGGCGCATGTATCGCGACAACGAGCCGACGCTCGAATCAGACAGGCGCGATTTGGGCGAGGCGCTGGCTCAGGCGGTCGAGCGGTTGCCACAAGACATTTACCAGGCTCACGCTCACCAGATTGCTGAACCCACCTTCGAGGAAACCATACCCGCGCCGGATTTCGTCAAACCCAATGCCTATTGCCTCCACGAGGGCATGGTCTGCATCCGGGAGGAGAATGTTCTTCGCCCGCTGAACGACCTGCCGTCTGAAACCCGCTCACGAATACGTGGCCTGATTCCGGTGCGCGACGCCGTTCGTGATTGTCTGCGTGCCCAAATTGATGGCAGTGCCGAAGAGCGCGTCGTGGAGACGCGACAACGGCTAAACTACGCTTACGACCGATTTAATGCCCGCTTTGGCCCGGTCAACCTCCGCGCCAATCAGCGCGCCTTCGACGGTGATCCCGATCTGCCGCTGCTGCTTTCGCTGGAGAATTACAACGACGAAACAAAGCGGGCGACCAAAGCCACGATCTTCATGGAGCGGACGATTCATCATCGGCAACCGATTGAGTCCGTCAGTTCGCCGAAGGAAGCGTTGCTTGTTTCTCTGAATGAGCGCGGTCGCGTTGACCTCGACCACATGGCAGGGCTGCTCAACAAACCCACCGAGGAATTCCTCCCCGACCTGAAGGGACTCATTTTTCGGAATCCTCAGACGAACGAATGGGAAACCGACGACCAATATCTATCCGGCAACGTGCGCGAGAAGCTCGCGGCTGCGGATGCCGCAACTGTCACCGACCCGCGCTTCGCCGAAAACGTCGAGGCGTTGAAATCGGTGCAGCCGGCAGACCTGGCAGCCAACGAGATTGACGTGCGGCTTGGCTCGGCGTGGTTGCCGCCCGAAGATGTCCGGCAGTTCACCAACGAATTGCTCAACATTCCGTCCGGCGTCGAGGTCGGCCACATTCACGCGCTCGGCACGTGGCACATCAACGGCAATTGGGAGGCCAAGGGCGCGACCGCCAACACGACCGATTGGGGCACAGACCGCTACACGGCCCTCGAACTCATCGAGGACGCGCTCAATCTCAAGACGCCCACCGTCTATGACCTCAACGAGGACAAAAAGCCCGTGGTCAACGCGCAGGCGACGGAGGCGGCGCGCGAAAAACAGGAGCGCATCAAAGAGCGGTTCAAAGAGTGGGTCTGGTTGGATGACACCCGGCGGGAGCGCCTTTGTCGGCTTTACAACGACACATTCAACCACTCGCGCGTCCGCACGTTCGATGGCGACCACCTGACGCTGCCCGGCGCGAGCGGGGCAATCCAGTTGCACGGACACCAGAAGGCAGGCGTCTGGCGCATCCTGCAAACGCCCAACACGCTGCTTGCCCACGTCGTCGGCGCAGGCAAGACGTTCACAATGGTTGCCGCAGCGATGGAGTTGAAACGGCTTGGGCTAGGTCGCAAGCCGATATTTACCGTCCCCAACCACATGCTCGGCCAGTTCTCGACCGAACTGCTCACCCTGTATCCCGGTGCGAATATCCTGGTCGCGGGCAAAGAGGATTTCGAGTCGCAGAACCGGAAGAAGCTGTTCAGCCGCATCGCCACCGGGAATTGGGATGCCGTCATCGTTACGCACTCCGGTTTCGAGCGCATCCCGTTGGCGCGCGAAACGCAGGAACGATTCTTCGAGGAGCAGCTACACGAGTTGGAAATGATCAAGCGTCAGCACGCTGATTCATCGAATCGCCGTCTGGTGAAGGAAATTGAACGCGCGAAGAAGCGGTTGGAGGCTCGGTTGCAGGCGCTCGCTGCCGAACACAAGAAAGACAACACACTCACCTTTGAGGAACTCGGCGTGGACCGGTTGTTCGTGGACGAGGCCCATTACTTCAAGAACTTGTTTTACGTCACCAAGATGACGCGCATCGCCGGACTGCCACAGACCGCCAGCGAACGCGCGTTCGATATGTATTTGAAGGTGCGCCATGTTCAGTCGCTCAACGGCGGGGGAGGGGTCGTTTTCGCAACGGGCACGCCCATCGCGAACAGCATGGCCGAAATGTTCACGATGCAGCGGTATCTTCAACCCGACGACTTGAAGAAGCACAATCTGCATCACTTCGATTCGTGGGCGGCGACGTTCGGCGAGCCGGTGACAGCAATGGAACTTTCGCCCGATGGCGCGGGCTATCGGTTGAACACGCGATTCGCGCGATTCATCAACGTGCCGGAGTTGATGCAGATGTTCCGCCAGTCCGCCGACGTGCAGACCGCCGCCATGCTCAACCTGCCCTGCCCAAAGCTTGAGGGTGAGAAGCCTGCGATCCGCAACGCCCCCGCCACGCCGGAGTTGAAGGCATTCGTCCAGGAACTCGCGGCGCGGGCTGAAAGACTGAAGACCGGCCGGGTTGACCCCAGCGAAGATAACATGCTGAAAATCACGTCCGAGGGGCGAAAGGCGGCGCTGGATCTCCGGCTGATGAAGCCCGCGACGCCGGACGAGCCGCAAGGCAAAGTCAATCTGGCCGTCGAGAACATCCACCGTATCTGGCAGGCCACAGCGGCGGAGCGTTCCGCTCAGCTCGTGTTCTGCGACCTCTCGACGCCAAAAGACCGGGGCTTTTCGGTTTATCGCGACATGGCGGAGAAGCTGGAACGTCTCGGCGTGCCAACACGGGAGATGGCGTTCATTCAGGAATACGACTCCGACGCCTCGAAGCTTGCGCTCTTTCGTGAAGTGCGCGCTGGCAAAGTCCGCGTACTGTTCGGCAGCACGCAGAAGATGGGCTCTGGCACGAACGTCCAGGAGCGTTTGATCGCGCTTCATCATCTCGACGCGCCGTGGCGACCCGCCGACGTGGAGCAGCGCGAAGGTAGGATTTTGCGGCAGGGAAACAAGAACTCCGTCGTTTCGGTTTTCCGCTACGTCACTGAAGGCTCGTTCGACGCCTACATGTGGCAGACCTTGGAGACGAAGGCCAAGTTCATCGCCCAAGTAATGAGCGGCGACATGACAATTCGCCGCCTTGAAGACCTCGATTCCGCCGCGCTGACCTATGCCGAGGTGAAAGCCATCGCTTCCGGTAATCCGCTTGTGATTGAAAAGGCCCAGGTGGACGCCGAGTTGATGCGTCTCACCCGGTTGCGTTCCGCCCACGCCGAGGAGCAATACCGCATTCGCTCCACTCTGCGCCGTTCACACGAGGATGCAGAGATGTTCGCCGGACGACTGACCAATCTGCGACAAGACATCGCCATCCGTCAGGACACATCCGGCGACAAGTTCATCATCGAACTCGATGGCCAGGAAACCAACAACCGGGGCATCGCCGGTGAGTTGATTTTGCGTCGTGCGGAAAAGTTGATGAACCGTTTCGGTGACGATGTTCGCATCGGGCGCTTCGCCGGATTCGATTTGTTCCTGCGCCCTGGCTTCAACAACACGGTCGAGGTTGTTGTGCGCGGGAAAAACAGTTACGGAGCTCGTGTCACCGACACGGCACTTGGCACAATCCGTTCATTGGAAGCGACCGTTCAAGGGTTCGAGGAGCGCGCCACCAAGCTGGAAACCGACATCGCCGATGCCCAAAAGCGGGGTAAGGAACTCGAAACCAAAGTCGGTGCACCGTTCGAGAAAGAGGAGCATTACCAACATCTCTGCCGCCGCCAGAGCGAGATCGAGGAGAAACTTGACTTGACCAAGAACCAAGCGCCCAGCCAGGTTGAGGCGGATTCGCCGGACGACACCGCGCAGAAGAATTCCGAAACCCAAGATGTCGCCAAAACCATTCGTCAAAAGCGGCACGCCAGAATGACTGTATAACGAGCCGACAACTTGACACCCCAAGCGTCATCCACGAAAATGCAGTGGCGAACAGCTTAAAAATGGAAGACCCGGTTCTATATTTCGGAAAACGGCTGAATGAGCTTTCGGAGTTCATTGATGACAACGGGGTTTATCTATTCATGGTGTTCGCATGGGGATGCATTCTCGCAATTGCCTGGCTTCTGTTCCACAAACGCAAGTCGCCGCCGCCAGTACCGGCCTCGGCGCGAACGCGAGCAATTATCGGGATCATGCTCGCCTCTCCTGGGATGTCTTCAGACGCAGACGGCGGCCGCACCCGTTTGATCATGGGAGACGTTCCCAGCCGGCAGTCAAACGCTCCCGATTCGGGCTGCCTGTAACAGCCGTCCGTCAGGTTTTCTTACGATGTTCGTCGGTTTTTCGTTCGCTGACCGTGCGAGCGATAGTTGCATTCTGTGTATCCGCTACACCCACGAAGTCACCGTAGGTCGTAGCCTGTTGCCTCATGAAAGAACGAGTATGAATGCAACAGCAACCATCGAATGCCAGACTCTCGACGTGAAAAGCAGTGCGACAGAACTCGGTGTCTGTGAGGAAACGGTTCGTCGTCTCGTACGCCGCAAAGTCCTGCGCAAACTTCCCGGCTTGCGCCGCGTCTTAATCCCGCGCACCGAACTCGACCGCTATCTGAATAACGGCAACCACGCCCATCTCTCGTGAAACACGCGGCTCAAATCGCATTGCAATCGTTGGTGAGTGGCCGAAAATCTCGACGCATGAACACGGCAGAAAGGACCACTTCAAAATTGGCCAAGAATTGGCCAAGCACGGTTTTTCGAGGGGCACGCCCCCAAATCCCGGAAGTCCAGATTCCCCTTTATTTTCAAGGTGTTTCTCGCTGGTGGGCCCAGAGGGATTTGAACCCCCGACCAAGCGATTATGAGTGCTCTGCTCTAACCAATTGAGCTACAGGCCCACGCCGGCATGATTTCAGAAGCAACCGCCGCGATCAATAGCAGAGGTGAAAAGTTGACGGGGCCGGGACGAGCTTGTCGTAATTTGCCGCCAGTGGGAACTTCGCGACCGCAGACACGGCGGGTTCAACTTGGGTATTCCTGCGAGCGCGCGTTGCTGACGATTCGCCAGTGGAACCTGCCGATGGAGGCGGGGGAAGAACAGTTCCGGCGCATGACGTTCGTCATGATTGCTTGATCCCTGGTTCAGTCCGAGCGGGTCCACCGCTCTCCCGTTTCACGTTCCGCCCCGCACCCACGAACAACCACGCCCACCCCACGATCAAGCTCACCCCACCAATCGGCGTGATCGCACCGAGCCAGCGCGTGTTGATCACCGCCAGCAAATACAACGAACCGGAAAAAATGACGATGCCCATGAAGAAACAGAACCACGGCCCCGTTTGGACTGGTTGGCGTTGCGCGAGCAGAAACAGCATCAGGGTATGGATGAAGTGGTAGAACACCGCTTTCTCCCAAATTGCCACGGTGTCATGCCGCGTCAAAATTTCCTTAAGCCCGTGCGCACCGAAAGCACCCAAGGCTACGGCCAGAAAACCCATCAACGCCGCGAAGCGGACTGCCTTTGTGTTTGTCATATTCGTTGTTACCAAAGGGTCATCAAAAGTCCGGAGCGCGGCGCGTCATTTCTTTTCGCCCCTGGCGGCCTTGCGCTCGGTCAGGTTGCGGATGAGATACTTATCCTCCGTAGCCTGCTGCCATGCGGAGAACCACAAGTCGCCCAGCATCTGCCCGCCGCGGACGAGTTGCGCCTCCAGGAATTCGCGGCCAGCCTGGTGATCAGCGTTGTCCGCCGAGAGTTTCCCTTTCTGGTCGAGTTGGTAGAGTGGCTCGACTGATTTCTGCGTTTCCAGCAGATACGCCATGATCTGCCGGAACAAACCGTCCGCTTGCAACGGATCGCCCACGATCCTGGCCGGACGGATTCTCCGGGCGAGCGGCTCCGCCTGGATGCCGCCGGTCTTGCGGAAAAATCCGCCGTCAATCCACGCATGGAAACCAGAGTTGGTCGTGTAGCGGCGCGGGTTCGCGCCCACCCACCCGTGATGATGATGGGTCACGTGCAAAGGTTGCGCGCCATCCGCGACGTAGTGACCCATCACGCCCATGATATAAATGATATTCGCCTGCGCGTTGGCGATTTCTTCGGGAGTCCCGCCGTAGTTCTGGAATGCCTTGAGATACGAGAAGCCGGAGCGGAGTTTGCCGCAGTATTCGGTGATAGCCCACGGCGCAAACCCGACCAACTCGCGCGTGTGATCCTTGTTTTTCAGCGGGTCAATCGCCGGAAACTTTTCCGGATGCGCCGCGCGGGCCAGGGCGAGCTTCGCGGTGAAATCATACCGCAGCAGGGGCACCGTCTGCGGGGTCAGGCCAAAATCTTCGAGCTGCTCCAGGTCGAAATAGTGATCCGGACCGTTGGAATGCGAAAGCGGGAGGTCGTCTCCCATGTTGCGCCAGCGGTCGGCCTCGCCGCCGAGGAACGCGATGCGCTCCGCCGCCTCGGGCACGCGCACAAACGCGGGAAAATCTTTCGGCAGCGCGGCGAGCGCCAGTTGGTTGACGGCGCGGTGGCCTTCATAGTCCCAGGCGCGGGCCAGGTGCGGCGCGGACGACGTGAGGGTAGTGAACAGTGTGAGAAAAGTGAGCCGGGAGAACACATTCTTCATGCGCATGAAAGGTTTGATTCTGCCGGGACTCTACCGGCACACGGCCAAAAAGCAAAATCCGAATTCAAGACTCGTCCCGCCTTTCAATAAATTCGTGACCAGGCGTGTTCATTCGTGCTTGAATTTACCCGTGAAGATCATCACCGACGAACACTGCACCAGCTACCACAGCCCCGGCCATCCGGAACGGCCCGCGCGCATCGCAAGCACCCTGGAAAAACTGCGCAGCCAAAACGATTTCCCGATTGAGTGGATGCAACCAGGCCGCGCCGACGATGCCACCCTCCTGCGCGCTCACACGGCGGAACACGTTGCCCGACTCCGCACCCCGGAGGATTTCGATGGCGACACTCCGTATTATCCGCACATCGCGGACTTCGCGCGCAGTTCGGTTGCGGCTGCGCTGAATGCGTTGAAATGCGCGCGCGACGGCGAAACGGTTTTCAGTCTCATGCGTCCGCCGGGGCACCACGCCACGCAAAACCGCGCGATGGGCTTTTGCTATTTGAACTCCATCGCCATCGCCGCGCTCGAAGCCGTGGCCACCGGCACGAAGCGCGTTGTCGTCTTTGATTTTGATGTGCATCACGGCAACGGCACGGAAGCCATCCTGCTCGATCAACCCGGCACGGCGTTTTTTTCGATTCATCAACATCCGTGCTATCCGGGCACCGGCACGGCCAACGTCGGCAAGAACTGTTTCAACTTTCCGGTCGCCCCGCTAACGCCGCGCGTGGCGTATCGCAAGGTGCTCAAACGCGCCTTGGACGGGCTGCAGAAATTCAAGCCGGAACTGGTAGGCGTATCCGCCGGATTTGACGCCTATGCGCGTGATCCCATCGCGCAGGAGACGCTCGAAGCCGAAGATTTCCACTGGCTCGGAGAGAAGTTGCGCGGCCTTGGCGTGCCGTTGTTCAGCCTGCTGGAAGGCGGTTACAGCCATGTCCTGCCCAATCTCGTCTTCGCCTATCTCAAAGGCCTGACTGGCAAGTGACCCGGCGGATTAGTCAGTGGCTGGCCAGCGGGCCCTCCGCTAGACTGCCGCGTAGGATTGACCTTGTGAGAGTTCGGCGACGATCCGCAAAGGTGCGTTCGGAACGGAATGTCCCTCGAAAAATAGCTTGCCCTCCCAAGGTCGAAAGACAAAATTCTGCTGTTCACAGCAACGATACACCATCAAAGCACGTTTATTTATGGGACGCATTTTCAACAACATCGTCGAGACCATCGGGCGCACACCGCTCGTGAAGTTGAACAAGGTCACCGCCGGCGTTCCGGCCACCATTCTCCTCAAGTGTGAATTCTTTAATCCGCTTGGCAGTGTCAAGGATCGCATTGGCATGTCCATGATCGAAGACGCTGAGAAGCGCGGCATTTTGAAAAAGGATACGGTCATCATCGAGCCGACCAGCGGCAACACAGGCATCGCGCTTGCGTTCGTAGCGGCGGCCAAGGGGTATCAGATTATTCTCACGATGCCGGAAACGATGTCGCTCGAACGGCGCACGTTGCTGGCGCTGCTCGGCGCCAAGCTCGTCCTCACGCCCGGCACCGAAGGCATGAAAGGGGCGATTGCCAAGGCCGAACAACTCGCCAAGGAAACGCCCAACGCCTGGATTCCACAGCAGTTTGAAAATCCTTCCAACCCGGACATTCACAAGAAAACAACGGCGGTGGAACTCTGGGACGACACGGATGGGAAGATTGACATTTTTATCGCCGCCGTCGGTACCGGCGGGACGATCACCGGTTGCTACGAGGCCATCAAGGCGAAGAAGGCGTCGTTTCAGGCCATTGCGGTCGAGCCGAAAGATTCGCCGGTAATTTCGCAGGCGCTGGCTGGGCAACCGCTCAAGCCCGGCCTGCACAAGATTCAGGGCACCGGCGCCGGCTTCATTCCCAAGAACCTCCATTTGAAGGATGAGCAGGGCAATCCACAGATTGTCGAGTGCATCCAGGTCTCAAACGATGACGCGTTCGCGATGGCGCGAAGATTGGCGAAGGAAGAGGGCATCCTGGTCGGAATTTCCACCGGCGCGAATGTTGTGGCGGCCATCGAGGTGGCGAAGCGCCCGGAGAACAAAGGCAAAATGATCGTAACCGTTGCCTGTTCGACCGGTGAACGTTATCTCAGCACGGCGCTGGCCGCTGAAGCGCGCGCGTCGGTGGGCGGGTAACGGCCGGGGGGGCAGACGTCCCGGCTGTTAAGTACCGGTGACCGTCTCGGTCGTCGAAGCTGTTGGCCCACCACACCAGACCGGGATGGTCGTTGGGATATTCCCCGGCCAGATCCCTGCGCCACTACGGTGGCAGTGCCCGGTTGCAGACCTTCGGAGCAACGGCAAAAAACGGCAAAAATACTTGTTGCGCTCACGGGCGTTTGACCGTATCTAGGTGACGAATCGAAGGTTTGACAGTTGCGAGCGGTTGGGTGCGGTTTGAGTTTGCCGGCGCAGCAGCTTCAAAAAATTCAAAGTTCAATCACGGTTTTTCGGAGTTTGGTTCTCGGCCTTCGAGACGCAAGACACAGTTTATGAGCAGCACAACCAGCACAAGTTCAACCGACCACGGGTCGGGATATCTGGAAATCTCCGACAAGGGCTTCGGGTTCCTGCGGACGGAGGCAAACCATTTTCACCCCAAGCCCACCGACATTTTTGTCACGCCTGACACCATCAAGCGCAGCTTCCTGCGCGAGGGCAGCCTGGTGGCCGGACCGACGCAGCCGCCGCATCGCGGCACCAGTCCCCAGCTCAAGTCCGTGGAGAAGGTCAACGACATGCTCTTCGAGGATTATACGAAGGCCGTTCGCTTCGAGAACCTCACCAGCATTGACCCGATTGAAAAATTCCGCCTCGAAACTTCGCCGGACCTGATCGAAACCCGCGTCATTGACATGGTCACGCCTATTGGCAAAGGCACGCGCGGACTCATCGTCGCGGCGCCGCGCACGGGCAAGACCACCATCCTCAAGCAGATCGCCAACGCCATCACGGAAAATCACCCCGATGTCCACGTCATGGTGTTGCTCATTGACGAACGGCCGGAGGAAGTGACCGACTTCCAGCGTTCCGTCAAGGCGGAGGTCGTTGCTTCCTCGAACGATCAGGACCTGGAAACCCACGTGCGGCTCTCCCGCTTCATGATCGAGCGCTGCCGGCGGATGGTCGAGAGCGGGCGGGACGTGTTCGTGGTGATGGACTCGCTCACGCGCATCGCCCGCGCCTACAACAGCGTCCACGGGGGCAGCGGACGCACCATGACCGGCGGCGTGGACGCGCGCGCGTTGGAAATTCCACGCAAGATGTTTGCCTCGGCGCGCAAGATTGAAAACGGCGGTTCGCTCACGATCATCGCGACTGCGCTGGTGGACACCGGATCGCGCATGGACGAACTCATCTTTCAGGAGTTCAAAGGCACCGGCAACATGGAGTTGATTCTCGACCGCAAGCTTTCCGACCGGCGGCTGTATCCGGCCATTGACATTCCCAAGAGCGGCACGCGCAAAGAGGAAAAACTTTTCCCCAAGAATCAAATCGAAGCCGTGCGCAAGTTGCGCCGGATGATGGTGGATTTGAATCCCGTCGAAGCCATGGAAACGCTCGTCGCCGCGCTCAAGAAACACAAGACAAACGACGAGTTGCTGGCGAAGTTGGAAAAAGGTTCTTAGCCAATTACCGGTGTAATTCGGTGGAACTGGCGGCGGCAGCCCCGCCCTGCCAAATCAGGGCAGAGACGCGCTGCCGCGCATCTATAGCGCTCTTCGGCCGTTACCAATTTTCACGTTGAATTGGTATTAGTTTCGTCGTCCGTTGTCCAGGCAGGTGTAAGGATTTGGGGCAGAGTGGCACGGCGCGCGCAAGACACTAAACGCCGTCGCTCACAAACACCCCCGCCGCCATTGCCGGAACTTCCCCCACGCAAATTGACCGCCCTTCTCAGCGCGGATTTCTTTCCCCGGCGGCATGAGATTCGCTTGATTGTCTCGTAAGGCCGGCGAGCGAATTTCGTCGCCCGTAAAAATGAAAAAATTTCAATATCTTCGGTGGTTGCTCTTGGCGTCAGTGGCCGGGTTGATGGCTTCCTGTAGTCTTGTGCCTCCTGACGGCTCGAACAGCCGGGCGCGGTTTCACGACGGGCGGGCGGCGAATGTGGTTTTTCGCTTCTACAGTTGGGACTTGATCCACATGACCCAGCCGGATACGCGGGAGAATGGTTTTCTCCCGCTGCTGAATCGCGAGAGCGTTGCGCACGAGCTTGCCCGCCCCGACGTCGGACGCGACCTGGCCGTGGTGGTCATGGGCAATTTGTACTCCATTGATCAGGAGACACAATTGTTTCAGGATTGGAAGGCGCTCCTGACCGTACGCGGGTTCCGCCGGCTTGTTCTCGTACGCGCGAGTTACAAGCACAAGATTGACGGATTGATCATCGTGCGCGATTCCGCTATTGCTGCGGCCGATGACTACCAAAGGAAAGTCGGCGACCTGGTCGCCGCTGTCCCGCCCTCCGCTGGAGCGGATGTTGCGGATTCACCAGGCTATTCAGTCCGGTAAGTTTCCCAACGCCACCGCGCTGGCCCGCGACCTCGAGGTCTGCACCAAATCCATCCAGCGCGACCTCGAGTTCATGCGCGACCGGCTGGAGCTGCCTATCGAATATCACCCGCAGCGTTTCGGCTATCATTACACGGGGGAAGTCACCGCCTTTCCCACGATGCACATCACCGAAGGCGAACTCGTGGCCCTCGTCATCGCCGAGAAGGCCCTCGAACAATATCGCGGCACGCAATTCGAGAAGCCGCTGCTCAGCGCCATCCGCAAAATCGAGCAATCCCTCCCCGACACCATCTCGCTGAACCTTTCCGACATTGAGCAGACGATTTCCTTCCGCACGCGCGCCGAGCCGATTCTCAACCTCGAAATCTTCGACGCCCTCGCCAAAGCCACCGCGCATCGTCGCCAGCTTGAACTCAGCTATCGCAAAGCCGGCAGCGCGCAGAGTGAAGCCCGCCTCGTTGACCCGTATCATTTGGCCAACATCAACGGCGAGTGGTATCTCTTCGCCTTCGACCACACCCGCAAAGACATTCGCACCTTCGTCCCCGCGCGCGTCCATGCTGTGAAGCCTACCGGGAAAACCTTTCCGCGCCCCGAAAAGTTTTCCCTCGAAAAGCGTCTGCGCGACAGTTTTGGCGTCCACTCCGGCCAGGGCGAATACGACGTGGTCCTCCGCTTCAACGCCCGCGCCGCCGACTTGATCCGCGAAAAGAAATGGCACGAATCACAGCAACTGCGCGAACTGAAGGGCGGGAGAGTGGAACTGCGGTTCAAGCTTTCCAGTCTCGTTGAGATCGAACGCTGGGTGTTGAGCTGGGGCGGGGACGCCGCCGTTCTCAAACCCCGCGAACTGGCCGAAGCCGTCAAGCTCGCGGCCCAAAAAATTCTCCGGGACAGACGCATCTGAATTGGCAGGGTGGTCGCGCCGCGGCGACCCCGTCCCGCGTAATCGCGGGACGGAATGCTTTCGGCAAGGCGTACGTCTCCCGCAAACGTTGCGCCGCTGGACGCGGCGCTGGTCGTCGCAGCGCGACAACCCTACCCGAAATGCAGCAATCTCGCGTTCTTGTGGCAGGGTCGCCTTGAAGAATGTTTCGGGAATGATTGGCAGGGCGAGGTTGCCGCTTTACCATCACCGCGATGAATCCACAAGTGACCGTCGAAAGCGTCCCGTTCTTCAGCGACGCGCGGGGCTGGGTGATAGAGCCGGTTTCCGGGCCGTTGCTCGCCGGCCAACGCAACGTGCATGTGGTCTTCTCCGAGCCGGGCGCCGTACGCGGCAATCATTATCACGAACGCGCCACGGAAATACTCGCGGTCGTGGGGCCGGCCCTCATTCGCGTGCGCGAGAACGACGCCGTGCGTGATATTCCGGTGCCCGTAGGACAATCCATGCGTTTCACCGTTCCACCCGGAATCGCGCACGCCATCCAGAATACCGGCTCGCGGCCCATGGTGCTGATGTCGTTCAGCACCTTGCCGCACGACCGCGCGCACCCCGACACCGTGCCCGCGATGCTGATTGAAAAGTGACGCGGCCGAGGTATGAGCCGGGTGTTGAGCGAGGATGCGTTGCGCCGCGCCTTTCAGGACGAGGCGGCCCCCCCCGTTGGAAACTTGGCAACGCCGGCTTTTGCACCAGAGCGTCGAGCCGGCGCTGCGGGCGCCATGGATTTGCGACGTGGATGTGACCATCCAAACGCTCTACGGCCATCAGGAAGGAGCCGCGGTGGTGGCGTTCAGTGGGTCGGCGGGGTGTGCATTGCCGGGTTGGGTCCGGCTAACGTCCTCGGTGGACACGATTAGAAAAAAGGCCGACTCGCCCCCGCGAGTCGGCCTAGCTCCGTCGCCAGCGGCTCATGAAAACCCCAACTTAACCGCCGCGACGGTTTCAAAATGACAGCCAAACACAAAGTCGTCAAGCCTTCAGTCTGGCGGCGGCTCGTCTGCTCGTCTGCTCCGACTGCCGGCGCGCTACGGCGCGCCACTACTTCTGCGCCGCCTTCTTCTTTGCCCAGTAGGCTTTGCTGGCTGCCCTGATTCGTGCCATGCCCGCTGCACTGATTTTCCACTTCTTGGGGGCAGCAACGACTTTGGCATTCTTCGCTGCCTTGATCTTGGCCCAGCGCGCCTTTTGGGCGGCTTTGATCCGGGCGATGCCCGCGGCGGTAATCGTTCCCTTCTTCCTGGGTGCGGCGGCGGGTGCTGGCGAGGCTGCCGGAGCTTCAATCGCTACAACCGCACCCAGAAGCCGCACTTCCGCGAACTGGATTGCGATGCAAAAGGCAACCTCCTCAAACAGCGCTCATTGCGCGGGCAGCCACGCCAGCCGCCACGCCGCCAATGAAACCATCCCATCAGCCAAGACTCAGATTGCCTACTCAGCAGGCAAATGGTGCAGGCATGCGCGCATGCAAAAATGCACTTGCTCAGGCCATCGCCCACTGCTCGCGCAAAAGCTTCACCATGTTCAGGATCAGCTTCGTCTTTTCTTCCTGCGGGAGGTCCTTCTTCGGCTCGACCGGATTCTTGGGCCAGCCACCTTCGAAACTGACAGCACCGCGGTAGCCGATCAGCTTCAGCCCTCTGAAGCCGTCCACGTAGTTGTCGGCCTCGCGGTTCACCCCGGGGATGATCCGCTGCTTCAGTCCTGCGATGTGGACGTGCGAAAGCAGCTTGCCCGCGCAGATGAATGCGCCCATGAAACTCGTCTCCTCCAGCGCCATGTGCCAAAAATCGCCCATCACAGCCGCCCCCGGCCCGATGTCCGCCGCCATCCGCGCCCCATCCGCCACCTGGCGCAGAAACGGCGTCTCGTTGCGGCGCAGCGGCTCCAGCACGATCGAGGTGCCGTGCTGCGCCGCGTGTTGCGCCAGTCGTTTGCCCGTGTTCTCCACGAAATCCTTTCGCAGTTCCTTCCCGCTCAGCCGCCCGGGCTCGCTCAACTTGCTGCGCGCGGGGCAGATGATCAGGCCCACCGACTTCATCCTTCCCAACGCCTCGATGATGGGCAGAAACTTCCGCACCTCGGCCTCGCGCTTCTCCGGCTCGGCGTAGGAAAAATCGCTCGGTCCGCACGCCGTGGCGAGGAACAGCTTCCGCCCCTTCATCGCCTCGACCAGTGCTTCTCCGTTCTTGATCGGCCAGTCGTCGGAGGGAATCTCCACGGCCCCGAAGCCGTTCGCTTCCAGGAAATCGAGCTTCGCTTTCATCTCGCCGCCGGGAATGGCCCCCCACTGCAGGCAGAGATTCAACTCGGCCGGTTTCTCCGGGGGCGTCAGCTTCGGCATGCCGTTCTCTCCGCCCGTTTCTCCCTGTGCCGCGCCAAGCTGCGGGCTGCACATCGTAACCGCTCCGGCGATGGCCGAAGCCTTCAGAAAATCGCGTCGCTTCATATTGAGTTTGTTGGCATACATCGCGTGACCGTAATCTCGCCCAGCCGCTGGGCTGGCATTTGGTACCGGGCAGCAAATTACACGGATTCGGGGGTAATGTCGAGGGCGTAGTCCCGGGCGAAACCCGGTTTAATCCGAACGAATTGCGGCGCGTGACCAGCGCTTGCCTGGCGCACGACAACTTCAATTTTGCGTGACAGCGGCGTATCGGTGTCTATATTGAAGCGCTCTGCGATGACCCTATCGTCTAGTGGTTAGGACACTGCCCTTTCACGGCAGCGGCCCGGGTTCGAATCCCGGTAGGGTCGCCAAACAAGACTTCTCTGCTTTGGACATCTCCAAGAGGCTGAAAAGCGGACACGTTGTAGCGGTTCTAAAATCTCCCCTCGCAACCGTCACGCCTTCGGGGAAAAGCACTCGTTGAAAACGCTGCTTCTGCTCGCTTGGGAACTCCACCACAGGCGCGCGGCGTTGAGGATGACGTGCTCCGCGAAAGCGAGCACCGCACCGCGATTGACACTCTCGGCATGGAGAGCGGTTACCCGTCTGACCGGTCACAGTCGTCCGAGGCAGGTTTGCGCCGGGGAAAACAGGTCGCCGTGGCTGCTCCCGGGGACACTCCACCTGCGGGCGCGTTCGGACGCGTTTTACCCGGCGCACTGGACTGGGTCAGCCGGTGAGTAACCAATCGGCGTTTTCACAAACGCCGCCACCAATTCAGCGATTCAACGCCTGCACCAGGTGCGGCGTGAAGAGCCGCGGTTCGAGCAGAAAGGCGTCGTGGCCTTTGTCGGTATGGACGGTGATCCACATCACGGGCACATGCGCGTGTTTCAGCAGGTGGACGAGCTTGGACTGGTCGTGCGGTGGGAAGGAAACGTCCGAGTCCATGCTGAACACCAGAAATTCCTGTTGCCGGCAGCGCGCAAAAAGCTCGTTCAAATCCTTCGCGCCGGCCTCGGCGGCCAGGTCGAACCATTGCCAGGCGTCCACGATGCGCAGGTAGGTGTTGGCATCGAAGCGTTGCACGAACTTTGAGCCCTGATGGAGCATGTAGGACTCCACCGGGTGGTTCATTTCATACCAGCCGTGCGGCGGCTTGTGACTCATCACCTCGCTGCGCGCCCGCTCCCGCAAGGTGTCAGGCGACACAAAAGTCTTGTGCGCGATGCGCCGCGCCAGCGCGAGCCCCGTGTCCGGCCGCGGGCCATCGTAGTAATCGCCGCCCTTGAAATGCGGGTCGCCCTCAATGGCGCTGATCTGTTCAAAGTTGAGAATGCGGTGGTTGACGGTCGTCTCCGCGCCCGTGCCGAGGGGAACGACAATTTTCACGCGGTCGGGGTAACGCGTGGCCAGCAGCAACGAAAGATAACCCCCGATGGACGCGCCGGTCACGGCATGAAGTTTTTCCACGCCGAGCGAATCGAGCAGCTTCAATTGCGACTCCACGATGTCCACCATGCGCAGCACGGGGAACGAAGGCCCCCAAGGTTTGCCGGTTCGCGGATTGATTGAGCCTGGCCCGGTCGAACCGTAACAGCCGCCAAGGTAATTCGCGCAGATGACGCAGAATTTCCGCGTGTCCAGCGCCTTGCCCGGGCCGATGAAGGCGTCCCACCAGCCCTCGTGCATTTCCTCGGTCCAATAGCGGTTGAGACCGGGCACTCGACCGTTGGTGCCGGCGGCGTGCTGGCTGCCGGTCATCGCGTGAAAGACCAGGATGACGTTCGACCGGTCGGCGTTCATCCGGCCATACATTTCGTAGGCGAGCGTGAAACGGGAAAGCTTTCCGCCCACGCGCAGTTGCAGCGGCTTCTTCGGGTTGTTGAACTCAAAGAAGCGCGTGGTCACCTTGCCGATGGAGCGTTGCATGATTTCCCTTTGGTTCGTTCAGGCGGTCGCGGCCAACGCCTGGTCCAGATCGGCCAGGATGTCGTCAATGTTCTCCAACCCGACGCTCAGGCGCACCAGTTCGGGCGTGATGCCGCCCGCGCGTTGCTGTGCCGCGTTGAGCTGCGAATGCGTCGTGGTGGCCGGATGAATCGCCAGGCTCTTGGCGTCGCCGACGTTGGCGAGGTGCGAGAACAGTTTCAACGAATCAATGAACTTGCTGCCCGCCTTGCCGCCGCCTTTGATGCCGAACACGACC